>CAYGRH010000145.1:0-8158 GCA_964352165.1 uncultured Hyphomicrobiaceae bacterium
CACCGGTGCCAGAAACTCTACATCGAACTGGCCCATAATAAGGGGGCTGGACAATTGTTTGTGAAGGTCATCCGAATTCCAGCCCGCGTTTTAATGCCAACGATTGTGCTGTTCTGCATTATCGGTTCCTACGCGCTGGAGAACAGCCTGCTAGATGTATGGGTTATGCTTTCAGCGGGTGTGCTCGCATACTTCATGCAGCGGTGGAATTACCCGATCCTTCCACTCCTGCTAGCGTTGATCCTGGGCAAAATCTTCGAGACGCAATTCCGCATGTCGTTGATCATCTCGCTTGGCGATCCACTCATCTTCCTAACAAAACCAATCAGTCTGGCTTTTGTAGTGCTGCTCGTCTCTTTCCTTATCTGGACGGTAAGGAAGGAGTTCCTGGATGCTCGAAACAATAAAAGTGCAGCCGTAGCGAAGTCCTCACCAAATTCCAACAATCCAACAGAGGTATTGAAAAAATGACAGTCACAGCTCTAGCAGAAAACAAAGCCGACATTGAGTTGCTCCACTACATCAATGGAGAATGGACAAACGGAGAAAGCGGAACGTCGGCTCCGATACTCAATCCGTTCAACAATAAAGAAATCTGCAGTATTGCCACGGCGAGCAGCGACCAAGTCAACCAAGCGGTGATGGCGGCGGACGCATCATTCAGAAGCGACGCATGGCAGGGCATGACGGGTCGTGATCGAGGCACATTATTGTTGCGGGTCGCAGAGCTCCTGAAGCGCGATCTGGAAACCTTCGCGACACTCGAGTCCATGGACACCGGCATCCCGATCCGCGAAACCCGGATGGAGGTATCAACTTCCGCACTTCACATGGAGTATTTCGCAGGCTTCGCCGGAAAAATAGAAGGCAGATATCAGGACCTGGGAAGCCGCTACAATTTCACCCGACGCGAACCGTTTGGCGTCATTGGCCAAATTGTACCTTGGAACACTCCGCTGAAGCTTATGGCCCGGGGTTTTGCAGCGGCAGTGGCATGCGGCAACACGATGGTCATCAAGCCATCCGTTGTCGCCCCGCTAAGCATCTTGCGCTTTGCAAAGATTATCGATGAGGCAGGTTTCCCAAAGGGGTCGATCAACATTCTAACTGGCAGCGGCCGAACGGTTGGAAAGCAAATCGTCGAACACCCAAAAGTCCGCAAGATCATCTTCACTGGCGGAACCGAGGGCGGACTTGAGATCCTACGCCAATGCGTGCCGACCGTCACGCCTGCCGTGCTGGAACTGGGGGGCAAGGGCCCGATTATCGTTTGCGAAGATATCGATTGGGACGAGGCTATTGATGGTGTCCTGACGCAGGCGTTCGCTCGAAAAGCCGAAGTTTGTTTTGCGGGAACACGGCTACTTGTTCCAAAGAAGATGCATGACAAGTTTGTGGCCGACCTCGCAGCAAAGGCAGCGCGCATCCCAATGGGTAATCCGCTGGACGGGAAGACACAGCTCGGGCCTTTGATGACGGCGGATCGACTGGCCTCCATCGCAAGCGATGTGAAAGCCGCTGAGGAAGCCGGGGCAACAGTTTTCTGCGGCGGCAGCAAAGTCATGTCCCCTGGCCTGAAAGATGGCAACTTCTTCCCTCCGACGATCCTTACGAATGTAACCCCGGACATGGCTGCTTCACGCGAGGAGCTGTTTGGTCCTGTGTTGTGCGTTACGACTTACAAGGATTTGGACGATGCTGTATCGATGGCCAACGATTCCGAATTCGGGCTGGCATCGTATGTCTGGTCAAACGACATCCGAAAGAGCAGCAGACTTGCCAATCGGCTTGAATCCGGGAACGTGTTTATCAACGCCTATGGCTACCAATCCGAAATTCCGTTCGGCGGCTACAAGATGAGTGGCATCGGCCGGGAGCATGGAGCAGAAGCCATGCACGAATACACACAAGTCAAGAGCATAACTGTCGGAATGGAGAGATTCCAATCCCGTTTCGACATCTAGTCTCAAGACAATAAAGGAATGGATGACCAATTGGACCTGATTAGCCGCAAATCCGATGTGCCTCTCTATGTCCAGATCATGGAAACACTTGAGGATCGCATCCGCTCGGGCGGACTGCGAAGCGGCGATCTGGTGCCTAGCGAGGCGGCGCTGGTTGAAGAATTCAAGGTCAGCCGGATCACCGTCCGCCAGGCACTGTCCAACATGGAACAACGTGGACTTGTCTACCGGCGTCGTGGCCGGGGAACGTTTGTTAGTTCTCCTCAGGTCAGACAAGAACTTGACCACGAAGCTCGGACCATCGTTGAAGCGCTGCGCTCCCGGGGCATCGAACCTGAGGTCCGCATCCTTGGACTTGAGCGTATCGAAGCCCCGCTGCGTGTTTCGAAGATGCTCCAGCTTCAAGAGGACCCGATCGTTACGCGGTTGCGCCGCTTGTATCTTCACGAGGACGCGCCTCTGGCCCTTGTCGACCTCTTCTTGCCACTTGCAATGAGCGGTGTTGCGGAAGTCTTGAGCCAGGACGACCATCTCAAGGAAACGACCTATTCGGTATTTGAGAAGAAGATGCGCATAACAATCAAGGAGGCCAAACACATCATTCGCAGCACGCCGCTGGAAGCAGATATCGCCGCGGCATTACACGTGCCGCCCGATTCAACGTGCCTATCCATGGACCGAATTACGTTTTCGGAAAATGGGAGCGTGCTGGAATTGATGACCTTCTATTACCCAACCGACAGCTTCCAGTTCGAGATCACGCTGCCGCGCAACGAGCAGCAAATTTCTTACCGCGTGTCCGAGAGCTGGGGCAAAAGCTGATCGGGCAGTACATTCTTGAAAGACGGAAATCATGGACCTGAAGATAAACGGGAAAGTTGCCATCGTAACGGGTGCAAGTGCCGGCGTGGGCGAAGCGATTGCTCGCGAATTCGCAGCTGCTGGTGTGAAGCTTGTTTTGACCGCGCGCGGCGCGGATCGCTTGAACGCGACTTCGCAAAAGCTACGCGACGAGACTGGCGCGGACATCGTTGCAGTTCCACTCGATGTGACACTGGCACAGTCAGGCGAGCAACTCGTTGAGGCAGCCAATAAGAGCTTTGGTGGTGTCGACATTGTTGTCAACAATGCAGGCCGCGCCCATCCCGGTGGTCTCATGGAGAATGACGATGCAGCCTGGAAGCAGATGGAAGACATAAAGTTGCATGCAATGATCCGTCTCAATCGCGCGGCCATCCCGGTTATGCGCGACAGAGGATGGGGCAGGATCGTCAATATGTCTTCTGTCGGGGGAATTTATCCGAACCCAAAGCTTCTGATTTCTCACGTTCTCAGCGCGGCCATCAACAATTTGACGCGGGGGTTGGCGCTCGAAGTCGCTCCTCACGGTATCCTTGTCAATGCCGTCGCGCTAGGTGCGATCCGTACGGAAAACTGGGAAGAAAATATGCTTCCGAAAGTACGCCAGACACGGCCCGACTTGGCTCATCTGGGCGATGAAGACCTGATCGCCCGTGTTGGTGCCGAGTACACGCCTGTCGGTCGCTTTGGAACCTCAGAAGAGATCGCGGACATCACCGCGTTTCTCGCCTCGGACCGCAACGGCTTCGTAACCGGCTGCACGATTGAGGCATCCGGTGGCGCAGACCGCTTCTTCTGATCGAGGAGTTTCAAACCCGATGAAGTTTTGCATATTTGGCGCTGGTGCGATCGGCGGCTATCTCGCCGTCGAACTCGCGCTTGCGGGTCATGAGGTCTGTGCGATCGCTCGGGGCGCGCACCTTACGGCAATGAAAGAAGACGGTCTGCGGCTACTGATCGATGGCCAAGTGCGACATGCCCGGTTTCCCGTGAGTGACAATCCCTCGGATTTCGGACACCAGGACTTTGTATTATGTGCTTTGAAAGCACACCAGGCCGCTGAGAGCTCCGAGGAATTTTTACCACTGCTAGGCCCTGAGACTGCTGTGGTAACCGCAATGAACGGAATCCCGTGGTGGTACTTTTATAAGTACGGCGGGGCCTACGAGGGACATGTCCTCAAGTCTGTTGATCCAGGTGGCAGGCAATGGAAACTTATTGGACCAGAGCGCGCAATTGGTTGCGTCGTCGATCCTGCCTGCGAAGTCATAGAACCTGGCGTGATCGAGCATCGTGAATTCAAGAGGTTTACCATTGGTGAGCCGGATAGAACACGTTCCGATCGCGTGGAAAAGTTATCGGCTGCCCTAACCGAAGCAGGCTTTGAAGCGCCCATCCGCGACGACGTGCGTTGGAACGTCTGGCTGAAGCTGTGGGGCAATGTCTGTTTCAACCCGGTAAGTGCGTTGACGCATGCAACGCTGGATCGTGTGACGAGTGAGTCAGCCCTACGCGAACTCTGCAAAACAATGATGTATGAGGCCAAAGCCGTATCGGAGGCACTCGGCCTCGAAATCCCCGAAGAGATGATTGAGCGTCGCCTCAACGCAGCGGGTTCGGTCAAGGGGCACAAGATCTCGATGCTGCAGGATTTGGAGCGCAACCGTAGCCTCGAACTCGACGCACTCGTGACGGCGGTCCAGGAACTTGGCCAACTAACCGGCGTCGCAACACCTGCGATCAACATCGTGCTTGCAATGATCCAAGAGCGCGGCCGCCAAGCCGGCCTGTACGATGGTTGAGCGGCTGCCAATGCGTAATGTGGGGCCTTTGGAATTGGCCTATCCCAGCTGTCCGAATTTGGCTCTGGTCCCGCTCACTTGAACGACTTCAGCTCTAATTCGAGCGCAAAACAATAGAATTTGAGCGACTAAGCGGACCGCTCAATGGTTGCGTTTGTGTCGCGCCAACCTCACTCTGGAGGTTAGCCGAAAGTTGCTATAAGACTGCACTGTGTTCAGTCCGTCGGACCTGCACACCAAAGCCCACTAGTCCAAAACAATCACTGCAGCAGGTAGGAAATGACACGCATCGTATTCCTTGATCGGGGAACTATCGGACCCTCTGTGGAACTACGCAAACCCAGCTTCGAACATGATTGGGTTGAGTATGACCGGACACGTCCCGAACAAGTCGTAGAACGTTTGAAGGACGCCGATATCGCGATATGCAACAAGGTCCCCATTCGCCGCGCGCAGATCGAACAACTCGACAAGCTGAAGATGATCGCGATTCCCGCGACCGGTTTTGACGCGTTCGACATCGATGCTTGCAAGGAACGTAACATCGTCGTTTCCAACGTTCGCGGTTATGCTGCGAACACGGTGCCTGAGCATACGTTTGCCCTGATCTTTGCCTTGCGGCGCGGGATTGTCGGGTTCCGCCAGGACGTCATCGACGGCAAATGGCAGGAAGCCGATCAGTTCTGCTTCTTCACGCATCCGATCAATGATCTCGCCGGCTCGACGCTCGGCATCATAGGCGAAGGAGTCCTGGGACAGGGAGTCGCCACGATCGGACGGGCGCTTGGGATGCGCGTTTTATTTGCCGCGCACAAGGGCGTGACTGGCCTCGGCCCGCTCTACACGCCGTTTGATGAAGTGCTGGAGACGTCCGACATCATCACGATGCACGCGCCGTTGATGCCCTCAACGCGAAACTGCATTGCTTTGGCTGAATTTAAGAAGATGAAGCGAAAGCCATTGTTGATCAACTGCTCGCGCGGCGGGCTTGTCCATGAAGCAGACATGGTGACGGCCCTCAATGAGGGGCTGATCGGCGGCATTGGCTTCGATGTTTTGACCAGCGAACCGCCAGCCGCGGACAACCCACTGCTCACGATCCTCGATCGTCCCAATGTCATTGTGACCCCTCACGTTGCCTGGGCCAGTGCGGAAGCGATGCAAACCCTGTGGAATCAGACGGTCGACCACGTCAACAACTTCAAAGCCGGGTCTCCCACCAACACGCTCTGGTAGGAGAACGCTGCCCCGAGAGGATATTGCCCTGCCGTCTTCCAAAAGATCGACTCCGGCGGCGGGCGCGGGGCCCACAGTCCTGTCGCCTGCGGCCGCTGCCAACGCAGGCACACAGGCTCTGTCTGCCGCACTTTTAGTCTGGCTGCACGACCGAACAATCAAGCCTCTTCTGTGAGGGAGTATTGCGCCGGGCTTTACACAATTCGAGGGGCAGAAATCAGATGCTCGACTGCCACTCCCGCAGCTAACGCACAACAGAAGGCGAAAGACGACCGTGCGGCAGCTGCAATTGACTCAGAAACAGTATCTTGCGCCATGAACTCTAATTCGTTATTCGTTAATCGACGAAGTACGAACAACGAGCTTAGCTATGGCCGATAAATCCGGTTCTGCCAGACGATCATCTGCTCGGGCCGTTGGGCCAGGCAAGGCCTCCAGCCCTGAGCAGATCGCAAAGCTTGCGAAATCACTCGGACATCCTGCCCGGATCCAAGTCATTGAGACGTTGTTGCACCGGCAGACGTGCATCGGTTGCGACATAGTCGATGAAATAGGCCTCGCGGCCTCGACCACCTCAGAGCACCTTCGCATCTTGAAGGAAGCAGGCTTGGTCATTGGCGAAATTGATGGCCCGCGGGTCTGTTATTCAATCGAACCGTCAGCACTTCTTCCATTGATTGAATTCTTGCTGCGCGTTCAGTCGGCAAACCCACCTGCTATTCCGAAGGCAAAATAAGCATGTCGAACTTCGAAAAATACCTCTCGGTCTGGGTCGGGCTTTGCATTGTGGCCGGCATCGCGCTCGGCCAGATTGCACCAGGTGTTTTTCAGTTACTGGCGTCGCTGGAATATGGCAGCGTCAACCTCCCGGTGGCCATCCTGATCTGGGCCATGGTCTATCCGATGATGGTCGCGGTAGACTTTTCGAGCCTGTCAAAGGTGGCGGAGGAACCGCGCGGGCTGATGATTACGCTGGTGGTCAACTGGCTCATTAAGCCATTTACGATGGCTGCATTGGGCATCCTGTTCTTCCGGTATCTCTACGCCGGCTACATCACGAACGCCGATGCCGATCAGTATATAGCCGGCCTCATTTTGCTCGGTGCGGCACCGTGCACGGCGATGGTGTTCGTATGGTCGCAGCTGACCAAGGGTGATCCGAATTACACGCTGGTCCAGGTCAGTGTGAACGACATCATTATGGTTTTTGCCTACGCACCGATCGTCGCGGTCCTTTTGGGCGTGACCAGCATCGAAGTGCCCTGGGCAACGCTTTTCCTGTCGGTAGTTCTGTATGTGGTTGTTCCGCTAGCCGCTGGCTACGTCACCCGGAGATATCTTGAATCGAGTGGGCGGGGTGAAGCCGCTGTCAGCGAATTCACGGCGCGCCTGAAGCCGGCATCAGTGGTCGGACTGCTGGCCACCGTCGTCTTGCTGTTTGCGTTCCAGGGCCAGGTTATTCTCGACCAGCCGCTTCTGATCGTCCTCATCGCAATTCCCATTTTACTGCAGTCCTATGGGATTTTCGCGGTCGCCTATGCAGCGGCCAAGGTCCTACGTGTGCCACATCGAATAGCGGCGCCGTGCGCTATGATTGGCACTTCGAACTTCTTCGAACTGGCCGTGGCGGTGGCCATCAGCCTGTTCGGACTACATTCAGGTGCAGCGCTGGCGACGGTAGTCGGGGTGCTCGTCGAGGTCCCCGTCATGCTGTCGCTTGTCGCATTTGCTAACGCTAAGAAGCACTGGTTCCCGGAAGAGCCGGCACCAGCCAGCGAATCTGATATCAAGACGCACGCTTGATGCGCGTTGTGGCCGAACTCAGGACCATCCTGAACTATCACTGCTTAACGCATTTGTCGGAGACCCTTTGATCGAAATGACCGCGCGGCAAGTGCGCCGGACATGTGTCGATGCAGCACCAGACCTGTACCCCTGCCACAAGCGAATGTCCGCTCCGACCAGCAGCGGTCCTTGCCCAAAGAAGTAAGTAGGTGAGGCTAAATGGTCGTGATGGGTCAAAAATGAGCTTCTGCGCTGCACAAGTTATGTCTGCACTTCGCCGAAGCAGACATTGGTCTGGCTAAGTCGCATAGATCGCTAAGGTCCGCTTCCTCTGCAAAGCCTCCTGTCGGCCGCAAAGCGCTGAGAACGAGTGTCTGAGCGAAACCGTTCGCCCACCAGGACAACCGATACGAGCAGCCCAATTTGACCAGTTTGGTCGCTAATAGGTCGCTAGGCCATTTTGGGGAGTTTATAAAAAGCAGCAAATAATTGAAATCAATGGTGACCCCG
>CAYGRH010000146.1:0-925 GCA_964352165.1 uncultured Hyphomicrobiaceae bacterium
GCCTGACGGTCGCGCACAATACCGTTTTCGACTGCAGCAACAACGGCATCCAAATCTGGCGGAGTGAAGCTGGCGAGGACGGTTCGATTGTTACGTCAAACCGGATTTCACGGATTGCGGCGGCGCTTGGTGGCAGCGGTGAGTATGGCAACGGCGTCAACGTGTATCGCGCTGGTAATGTCCTGGTTGAAGGCAACCAGATCAGCGATTGTGCCTACTCGGCTATTCGCGGCAACGCGGCTTCGAACATCCAGATCATCTCAAACACCTGCTCGCGACTTGGAGAGGTTGCGCTGTACGCCGAATTCGGATTCGAAGGCGCGGTGATTTCAGCAAACCTCGTCGATACGGCTGCGACGGGGATCGCTGTGACCAACTTCGGTGACGGCGGCAGGCTGGCGGTCGTGCAAGGAAACCTGGTGCGCAACCTGTTCCGGCGCGAGCACGAACCTGTCGACAAGCGCGGTCATGGCATCTGGGTCGAGGCGGACGCCAGCGTCACCGGAAACACCATCGAGAATGCCGCGACCACGGGCCTCGGCATCGGATGGGGACCTTTCATGCGCAACGTGGCTGCGACCGGCAATGTGATCCGCAACGCGCGGATCGGAATTGCGGTGACGGCTGAGAAAGATGCCGGTGCGTGCCTGATCGCGAACAACCTTATTTCGGGTTCGCGCGATGGTGCGATCCGGGCCGACGACCACGGCCGGGCGCTTGGTCCGGAACTCGGGAAAAGCACGACCGCAAACGAGCGGGTTGCGATCACGGGCAATCTAGTTGCGTGACGTCCCGGTTGGCCTTTTTTGTCAGCGGCTGACTTTCAAAGTCGCAAGCGCCTCGGTCAGGGCGGGGGCAGTGCGAATACGCCCGGCCTCAAGACCGCGCCACGTCTTGATGACATCGCGATGCATCAGGCCGCGGG
>CAYGRH010000146.1:935-8106 GCA_964352165.1 uncultured Hyphomicrobiaceae bacterium
GGGATCAGATGCTCGATGATGGTCATGGCGGTGCCGGCGGAAGCGCGAGTGGTGCCATCATCGATTTTCAGTGCAAAGCCGAGGCCGAGATCGGGAAAGCCGCCGCAGTACACGCCTTCGGCCCCGGTCTTCATGAAAACGCGGCCGGGCGCCTTGGCCATCACGACCGTGTCGGCGCGCCCTCGTCCTGCAATCATCTCAGGTGACTTCCAGCACGCCTGCATGATGCGCTGGAACGCCTGCTTGCGTTTTTCTTCGAGCCCGTTGCCGGTCACGAGGCGGGCGAACATGGACGCCATCTGCGAAAGCGGCATGGCCCAATTGGGAACCGAGCAACCGTCAAGGCCGAGCGTTTCCGGCCCGAGCTCCAGGCCGGTCACCTCACACAACGTTTCATGGACGCGGACCTGAACGGGGTGGCCTGCCTGCCAGTAGTCCGCAATCGGCTCGCCCATATGCAATGCCGTCGCCAGCATGCCGACGTGCTTGCCCGAACAGTTATTATGGAGCTGCGTCGGCGAGCCGCCTGAGCGCCAGAGCTCTTTTGCCGCCGATGCGCCCAGCGGCGTATGCGCACCGCAGCCGAGTGCGGCTTCTTCAAGCCCCAGTTTTTCAAGCATGGCGTTTGCCAGACCGGCGTGAAGCGCGGTGCCTGTGTGGGACGCGCACGCGAGGGCAATTTCAGTATCAGTGAAGTTGTAATGATCAGCCGCCCCGGACTCGATCAGTGGGAGGGCTTGAAGCGATTTTATGGATGATCTGGGAAACACGGGACGCACAATGTTGCCGACGCCGAGGACTATTTCCCCGCTTTCGTCGGCAACGGCGAGCGCGCCGGTATGCACGCTCTCGACGAGTTCGCCGCGCGTTACCTCGATCAAAACCGGATTGGCCATGTACTGCTGCCCGGGCACGGGTCCCCGGTCCTCTCGGCTCGTGTTCCGACACTGACACTTGGTTCCCGCCTATCAGCGCGGAAAAGAGCGTGTGTTCCAGAACACTGGCACTTCGCAAGTGCAATAGGTGATTTGACGCAACCTCGCCATTCCAGCCGCGATGTCAAATCTTTTGCCGCCATGCCTAGTGAATTGACGGATAAGCGCGGCCCTCGCGCATCGCCAACGCAAATTGCAAGGTATGGCGGCCATCCATAACCGGGTTGAGCGGGAATGAAATCTGTCAGCGCTCGCGCAGCGCATCTTCGCGCATCCGGGTCAGCGGTTTGGTGAGATACGTCATCACAGTTTTCGAGCCGGTCTTGACATCGACCTGGGCGACCATCCCCGGAAGGATCGGCAGATTGTCGCCGCCATGCGTGAGCTTGCTTGAGCCGGTGCGCACCTTGATCATGTAATAGGTTTCGCCCTTTTCATTGGTAATGCTGTCTGCACCGATCTGCTCAAGGCGACCTTCGAGCCCTCCGTAGAGTGAAAAATCGTAGGCGGTCAGCTTAACCAGGGCGGGCTGTCCGGGACTGAGAAACGCGATGTCGCTTGGGCGGACACGCGCCTCAATCAGAAGCGATTCGTTCAGCGGTACGATCTCGACGAGGTCGCTGCCGGGCTTCACCACCTGACCGATGGTGTTGACGTGGACGGTCTTGACGATGCCGGTGGCCGGCGCACGTACTGTCGTCCTCGCCAACGTGTCAGCGTTGCCGCGGCTGGTTTCTTCCAATGTCGAAAGCTCTACGCGGGCACTTGTCAGCTTCTGCAGAGAATCCGAGCGGAAGGCAGACAGCCGTTCCTGTCGCCGATCGAGGACTTCCAGACGCTGCGCTTCGACGCGGGGAAGAGCAAGTTCGGCAGCACTCAACGTTCCCTCAGCTTCATTAAGCCTGCGGTCGGCTGCAAGAAGTTCAGACCGGGAAACCGCGCGGCGCTCGGCCAATGGCGCCAGAATCGCAAGTTCGTCCTTGGCGATCTGCAAGGCGCGCTTCTGGTTTTCTATGCGGGCTCCTAACTCCAGCATTTCCTGGGCGCGCTGTTTTTCCTGCAGGTCAAACGCGGAAAGAGCAGATCGCAGTTCGCGCTGCCGGGCCTCGTAATGCTCGCGCTGACGTTCGACAAGGCCGGGGATGGCCTCGCTCACCTCGTCGGGAAAATTCAGCTCGCGCCCTTCGACTTCTGCTTCAAGCCGCACGATCAAGGCGCGCAGCCCAAGAATGCGCTCGCGCGTTTCACCCAGATTGGATCCCGCCTGGGTCGGATCTATGCGCAAAAGGATATCGCCCGCTTCAACGCGCTTTCCTTCGCGCACCAGGAGTTCGCGCACGATCCCGCCTTCGAGGTTCTGCACGACCTGGATCTTGCCCGCCGGGATGACGCGCCCCTCGCCTCTGGTCGTTTCTTCGATGATGGCGAAGGCAGACCAGATGACGAAAGCTGCAACCAGCCCGACAAGACTCAGCATCAGGGCATTGAGCCCTTTGGGAACCGGGCGCAGTAGATCAGCGCTGACCGCCGTTGGCACCCCAACCGGCGGAGGAGTTGGCGGTTCGCTCGGGGTGGTCTCAACCTTCTGGGTGAGGGCAATCTCATCTGTCAGATCAGATTTTGCATCTGGCTCGGCGGGTGCGGCGCTTGCAGTATTCCGGTCAATCTTGATTTTCATTTTGCACCGCCGCTCACCTTGGCCTCGACGCTAACCTTGCGTGTGCGCTGGCGGGTAATGGCCTTGAGGTTTTCCAGCACTTCGGCCTTCGGTCCATCTTCAAGTTTGCGGCCTTGTTCCAACACGATGATACGGTCGACAAGATCGAGCAGCGCAGGACGGTGCGTCACCAGGATCAGCGTGCGCCCCTTCATTTCCGACTTGAGGCGATTGATGACGGTTTGTTCGGTGCGGCCGTCCATGTCGCTTGTCGGTTCATCAAGCAGCAGGATTTTCGGGCGGCCCAGCAGTGCGCGCGCCAACGCAACGGACTGACGCTGGCCACCCGATAGGCCTGCACCGCGTTCGCGCAAGAGCGTGTCGAAGCCTTGGGGCAGGCGGCCGATCCAGTCGAGTGCGGCTGCAGCGTTGGCTGCTTCGAGGATGTCCCTGTCGGTGGCACCGGGAATTCCGATGGTCATGTTCTCGCGGATCGTGCCGTGGAAAAGGTCCGCGCCCTGCAATAGAAGTCCGACGTTGCGCCTGAGGAGAGCTGGATCGATCTGCGAAACGGAGATGCCGTCAACGAGGACGCGGCCCTGGTCGGGAACGTAAAGCGCCTGAACCAATTTCAAAGCAGTGGTCTTGCCAGATCCTATCCCGCCGAGGAAGGCTACACGCTCGCCAGGTTTTATGGTTGTAGTGAACTCTGCCAGTGCGGGGGCTGCTTCTTCCGCGTAGCCGAAGTTCACATTCTCGAATTCGACCTTGCCGTCGAAGTTCGTTTTGGACAGGTAAGCGGCTCCCGGCACGCGCTCCTGGGGAGCCGCCACGATTTCTGAGAGCGATTGATATGCGATGCGGGCCTGATTGAGACGGGCCAGTAGCATGGCTGCCTGAGCCAACGGGGCCAGCGCGCGGCCCGACAGGATCGTTGCGGCGATCAGCGCGCCCATCGTGATCTGGCCGGCTGCAACCAGATAGAAACCGGCGATGACGACAACCACCTGCACGAGTGTCTGGATGGCCTGGACGACATGCTGGCCGAGGTTTGATACCTGCCGGATCTCCAGCCCGGTGCGGATGTGTTCGGCGACCGAACGCTCCCACTTCTGGGCAGCCCAGCTTTCAGCGCCGGCAGCCTTGATCGCCTCCATTCCGATAATGGATTCGACAACGACGGCGTTCTTCTGGGCGGTTTCCTGGAAGGACGCCAGGATGAGCTTGTGGAGCGCCCGTTGGGTCAGCCAACCGGCGATGAGGACGATGGGGATTGCCGCTGCCACGACCAACACGAGGGGCCCGGCCACAATCCAGATGACGACGAGAAAAAGGATAAGGAATGGAAGATCGCCGAATGCGGTCAGTGTCGCCGAATTGAAGAACTCGCGCAGCGTTTCGAATTCACGCATCGTGTTCGCGCGCACGCCGGCGGACGATGGCCGCAGTGAAAGTCGCGCCCCGAGAAGCCGGCCGTAGATCAAAGCTGACAGTTTAACGTCGGCACGACGGCTCGCAGCATCGACAAAATGAGCGCGCAGCGTGCGGATAATGAAGTCGAAGGCAATCGCCAGCATGACGCCAATGGCCAGCGCCCACAACGTCGCCTCGGCCGCGTTCGGCAACACGCGGTCGTAGATGTTCATTGAAAACAGCGGCATCGCCAGCGCCAGAATGTTGATGGCGATGGTCGCGCCGATGGCTTCGGCATAGATGTGGCGGCTGTCGCGGAACGCGCTCAGGAACCAGTTGCCTTGCGGAACCTGGATCGCACTTTGGCCGCGCTCATCCATCCCTGAAGCTGGTTTCAGCTTTATGATGTCGCCGGTGGCCGCAGCCTTCAGTTCGCTGGCTGGCACGTCGACGGGGGTCTGCTTCAATCCGGGCGCGGAAAGGCTGGCCGCAATGGCCTTGCCTTTTGCATCGCGCGTGAGGCGCCAGAGTATTTCGACGCCGCCGTCGCGCATAAAGACGAGAACGGGAAGTTCAATATCGTCGAGCTTGAGAGGATCTACTCTTAGAGCTTCGGCAGCGAGACCGACCCGGGCTGCCGCATCGTCGGCGTGCTCACGCGGCAGCCGCCCTTTGACAAGAGCGAGCCCCGCCGTCAGCGAGGCGACAGCAACATGCTCGCCGTAGTGTGAGGCAACATCGGCGATGGCCTGCGCCAAAAGATCAGGAGCAGTTTCGATATTGGAGCCGGTCACTGTTTCGCTTGCAGAGTCAGCTACGTCCGCACCTGCTGCATTCCCGCGCCCATACGCGACAAGTCCGGGCGCTTCGGCCCGGACCCGGTCAACCAGGCTTTTCACCGGGTTGGCGCCTCGCGTTATGGATGGCTCCGCCGGCTCTTTTTTGTCCGCGCCGGCCATGTTTTCGGGTTCTGCCATGTTTCTCCGGGCAAGCCTTCTGCGATGTTCAATCGTGCCGGATCACGGTTTTCCAACTGTCGAGGATTGATTGCTGATGAGGTTCGACGGCCTGTGGCGGCATGTCGGCACCGAGAGCCCAGACGAGTTTTCCCATAGCCGCCAGCACGCGGTGGGCATTAAACGTTCCGATGAATTCCTCGGTGCGCAGCGCTGCTTCGGCGACAAAGACTTCGCTTTGAGCGTCCAACAGGTCGAGCAGGCGGCGAGCGCCGGTGTCGAATTGATCGGAGTAGGTCGCCCTGGTAGCGCGGGCGAGTTGCAATTGCTTGCGCAATGCGGGTACGCGGCCGTGGGCTGCGACCATCGCATTCCAGGACACGCGCGTTTCCCGCTCCACGATGCGCTGTGTGTTGGCTGCGATTTCGGACGCTTCACCAGCACGCGCTGCGGCCTCATGGATGCGGGCGCGATCTATACCGCCGTTGAACAGATTCCAGCGAACGACAAGCATGGCACGCGCATCCAGGTCGCGATCGCTTTCCTGATCGATGCCCTTACCGTGGTTGGTGGACAACTCGACGTTGAGCTTTGGGTACAAGCGAGAATAAGCCGAGCCGATGGCGGCTTCAGCGGCGATGGTGTCATGCTGTGTCGCAATGATCGAGGGGGCAGCGTTACGGGCCTCTGCAACCGCCTGTTCGACTGTCGATGGCAACGCCTTGCGAGGAGCTTGCGCGCCGGCCAGCCTGCCTGGAGCACGCCCTACGACCGCCCGGAACAGCGACTTGGCATCTTCGAGTCGAGCTTGTGCTTCGATGACCAGCGCACGGGCGTTGGCTACGCGCGAGCCGGCCTCGGTTTCCTCGGCCGCATTTCCGTGACCGGCATCGACGCGGGCGAAGACACGCGCTCGCAGACCTTCCAAGGCAGAAAGATTGGACTGGGCTGCGGCCAGTACCGACGCTGAGCGTTGCACCTCGAAGTAGGCCTGAACGGTGCGCAGCGCGATGGAATTGGCCGTGTCGGCAACGCGCCAGCGAGCCGATTCAACCCGGTTTTTCTGACGCGCGACCTCGTGTGTCCGCTCAAAGCCGTCGAACACCCGCTGAGACATAATCAAGGAGATGTCGCGGTGGGCGTGCCAATCGTCTGTATTTTCGATTCCAAGCGGTGTCTTGAGGCTGTCGCGATGACGGCCAAACTCGCTTTTGACATCCAATGTCGGCAGGCCGAGACCGCGCGCGGCCCTCAACTCCTGGTCGATGGCATCGCGGTTGTAGCGGATAGCCCCAAGTTCGGGGTTCGTGTCCAGCGCCTCTCTTACGACGCTGCCAAGTGTATCAGCAGAAGCCGCGCCGGAGAAAATTGTTGCGCTGCCCGCCAGTGCGAACATTGCAACCCGCAAGCGAGCGCTCGTCGCGCCGCCCTTTGGCACCTGATTCGTTCTCATTAGTTCCCCGCCTTGGCTGCCCCCTGAACGCGGAACTAAGGTGCCTTCATCCACAGATTTCGAATCGTTGTTAACAAGAACTTACTTAGATAACTCCGAACTGAGAATAGTCGTCAGCGCACATCTTTTTTTAAGATGCAGTTAAGTCACGCAACTACAGATTGACTTGACTAGCTTTTCATTACTTCGGGTTGAGCTGTCAAGCGGTAGGTTTGCTCACCTTGGCCTCCAGCCAAGTTATCCCCAAATCCATCTGTTCGTTCGTGTGAGAGCAGGCGTGGAAACTTCATCGCACCTGACGACCGGCTGCGTCGTCTTCATGCAGACGCGAATGCGGCCTCAGATGAAATCTGTCCGATTCCATCTAAGGCCGCTGACGCGGTGCGTGCTGGTTAGACGATAAGGTTTCCGTTGGTGCGCAGGTCCTCGAGCGATGTTCCGCCATTGGCAAAGGTGGCGAAGTCCTGGAAGCTGACACCGTTGGCAGCTCCATCGACATCGATGCTGAGCGTCACGGTGCCCGAACCACTGGTCTGTAGGAATTCGCTCAAGACCGATGTGCCCGGATCGAAGCCGACGAGCAGTTGGGAGACGTCGAGGATGTCGCCCTGGGCTGCGTTGAAGTCGGTGATCTGGTCGACCGAACCGTCCAAATCGGCGGGAGCCCAACCGAACGTATCCGCATCGGCTCCGCCTGTGAGCACATCGGCACCAGTGCCGCCCGACAGATAGTCGTCGCCAGCGCCGCCGTTCAGCG
>CAYGRH010000147.1:0-8095 GCA_964352165.1 uncultured Hyphomicrobiaceae bacterium
GCTGCAACCTGGGAGTGGAATGCGCGGCGCGATGAGGTCAAGGTCAGCCCGGTCGTGGAGGCGAGCCTCGGGCTCAACGGCGGTGATCTGTCTTGCAAGGTCGAAGATTTCTCGCGGCACATTCATCCTGCGGATCGAGAGCGGTTCCGGCTCACTTTGTGGTCGGTGCAGGAGCGATCGGGCGGACGGATCCACATCGATTTCCGGCTGAGACACGCGGACAATTCGTACCGTTGGTTTGAACTAGAAGCAGCCAGCGTGGAAACGGCGGAGCGGCGGAACGTGCGTTGTGTCGGCTTGCTGCGCGATATCACCGATTCCAAGCGTGCACGGGAACGCTTGCTGCAGGACGCGGTCAATTGCAGCCTGACGGGTCTTCCGAACCGGGAGCTGTTCCTCGACCGGCTGGGCGTTGCAACGAGGCGGGCGGCTGCCGAAGACGGCGTGCGGCCAACGGTCATTGTCATCGATATCGACAAGTTCAAAAGCGTAAACTCGTCCTACGGGATCGTCGTGGGCGACACCTTGCTGCTCACCATTGCGCGGAGGCTGCAACGGCATCTGGGCGATCAGGATACGCTCTCGCGCATCGGTGGCGATCAATTCGCAATTCTACTGATGGGGCATCAGGATGCCCGCGAACTTGCAGGACTTGCCGAGCGTATCCGCCGATCGCTGCGCTCGCAGATCACGATCGCCGGGCAGGCCATCACGCTGACGGGCTCACTCGGGATTGCGGTCTATGACGGCGTGCAGGAGACGCATCTGGATCTCCTGAAGGAAGCTGAGCTTGCGATGTACCGGGCAAAGCGCTCGGGGGCCGACCGTATCGAAATCTTCCGGCCGGAAATGCGTGGAGAGCAGGACAACCGCGTTCAGATCGAGAGCGAGTTGCGCCGCGCCATCGACGAGGATCAAATCAAGGTCCTGTTCCAGCCGATCGTTTATCTGCCGACCGAGGAGCTTGCAGGCTTCGAAGCCCTCGTCAGGTGGGAACACCCCACCAAGGGTCTGCTCAACCCGGCAAGCTTCATTCCGGTCGCGGAAGAATCCGACCTCATTGTCAAGCTGGGTTCGCACGTCCTGATAAAGGCCGCGGAAACGGCTTCGTCCTGGCATAAGGAATTGCCGCGGAACGAGGGCGACGGGCCATTGTTTGTCAGCGTCAATATCTCCAGCCGCCAGTTGCTGCAGCAGGATCTCATCCAGGAGGTGAGGCATATCATCGGTGGCTCGGTGATCCCCAAGGGCGCGCTGCGGCTCGAAGTTACTGAATCGCTGATGATGGAGAACCCGGAAAAAGCGATCGAACTTCTCGAACAGCTTCGCGGCGCCGGTGCCGAGATTGCAATCGATGATTTCGGAACGGGGTACTCCTCGCTGTCCTACCTCCAGCGCTTTCCGTTCGATACGATCAAGATCGACAAGATGCTGGTTCAATCGAGTTCGGAAAACGATAGCGCGGGGTCAGCAATCGTGCGGTCGGTGGTGGCGCTTGCTCATGAACTGGGAAAGAAGGTCGTTGCCGAAGGCGTTGAACAGCCTGACGACGTTTCATTCCTGCGTTCGATCAATTGCGAATACGCGCAAGGCTTCTATTATGGTGAGGCGATGCCGCAATCGGAAGTGCTGCAGTTGCTGCGCATCATTCGCAAGAGTGAGAGCCGACTTGAAGCGCGCGGCTTTTTCCGCACCAAAGCCAAGCCGAAGAAGACGACAAAACGCAAATCAGGAAAGCCTCAGGCCACCGAGGCCGTCATGCCGGATATTGCAGCGGCGGCGACTGCGAATGGCGCTAACGGTGCCAACGGTGCGCAAAAGCCATCTCAGCGAGGGACGAACGGTGCAGCGGCGGCCAACGGCAGTCGCGCAAACGGCAGCGGAGAAGGCCGCGGCGGTAGTATTGCGGGTGCTGGATCAAATCCCGGAGCCATGCACGGCAATGGTCCTAGGGGCCCTGCCAATCGGGGGCCTTCCGGTGCCGGGGCGGGACCCATGCCTCCTCAGCCGCCGGTCAACGGGTCATCGCGCGCGGATGTGCCGAGAACGGTTCCCGCTTTGCCGAACAGTACGGTACGTCCGTTGAACCGGCCTGTGCCGCCAACTGAAAACCCACCGACGATGCCCAGAGGAAACCCGGGTGGTGCTTTGCCCTCTCAGCAAGGAACGCCGCCTCCACCACCAACTATGTATCCGCCGGCGGGTTCCTCGTTGCCGCCGGGTTCGAGCGGGTTGCGTCCGCCTGTGGGGGCTGGCGTATCGCCGCTGCCTGGTGCGCCGGGATCTAACGGTGCCGCGCGGCCAAGTCATGGAGCAAGCGCAGGAGGAGGTTTGCCGCCTGCGATCCCGGGTCTGCCCCAGGCACCGGTTGCGCCGCAGTCACCCATTCCTTCGGCAACCACTTCGAGTGGGCCGCCTCAGAGCGCTCGCCCCGGTGTTCCACCTGTTGAGCCAACAGCAGGGCAGCCGTCCCGCCCGGCGCAGCCCCAACCAATAGAACGCAATGCGTCCGAACCACCGGGAACAGGCAAACGGCCATCGGAAACAACCGGCATCTCCGGACTTTCGCTGTCGCAGATCAGGCCGGTGACTGCAACGCCTCGGTCGGCTGCTGCGCAGTCACCGCCTTCGGGCGATCAGCCAACTCAGCCAACGCAACCCGTTCGTCAATCCAGCCGTCCCGCTGGCGCTGACTTGCCTGATCTTTCGAAGCTGCCCCCGGGAATTGCTGCAAGCCTTGCCAAACTTGCCGGCAGACCCGCACAACGCGGCGCTGGATCGGTGGGACGTCCGGGCGGTGGAGAAGGAGGCGGGTCGGGTAGTGGCGCAAGTGGTGCGCCAGGTGAGCCTCCGCACGGCGATGCTCCACCCTCGCCCAAGCGCAAGAGCGGATAAAGCAGAGCGTCTCAGTGCTTCAACAATAGTTAGGCGTGACCGGCTTCAGCGACCAGGTGCGAAGGGTCGACACCGATCTTGGCGAGCGCGCTTTCGTACATGCGCTGGGCATCTGTTTCGAAAATCAGATCAGAATCAGCCGGGCAATGCAGCCAACCGTTGGCATGTATTTCTTGTTCGAGCTGACCCGGTGACCATCCCGCATATCCCAATGCGAGGATCGCCTGCCTTGGGCCCTCGTGAGTGGCAATCGCGCGGAGAATTTCGACAGTTGCCGTCAGGCAGAAGTCACCATCAATTGTCAGCGTCGAGTCTTCGGCGAAATAGTCCGGCGAGTGAAGAACGAAACCCCGACCCGTTTCAACCGGCCCACCGACATGGATCGGGAGGTAGGGGGCATCTGCGAGACTGATCGGCTCTGGGGCGATGCCGGGTGGTGCAATCTCGAGCCTGTCCAACAGATCGGGGAAGGATATCTGCTCAGAGGGCTGGTTAATGATGATGCCCATGGCACCTTCTTCCGAGTGGGCGCACATATAGATGACAGAGCGGGCAAAGCGCGGGTCGCTCATGAGCGGCATGGCCACAAGGAGCTGCCCCTCCAGATATCTGGGGGCGTTGTCGTCCTTCAATGTCTTGTCGAGGCGTGCCATGGCAAAAGACTACCGTTCTCAGGGGCCTTATGTGAAGTGTAGATTTGTTTAAGCGTGTTCAAGCTGATTAGGCGCAATTCTTTTTCTCAGGCGGGGATTGAGCCAGAGACGGCCACCGCCGTGCGATGCGGGGCCTGGAGAGTCGCGGAAGCCCGGCCTATCTCATAAAACCGTGATTTGCTGGTGTTCGCGTGCCGTGTGCAAACTTTAGATGAACGCTGAAAATTGCGAGCTTTTGGGCGGGAAAATGGCCCGTTGAATTCGGACCAGGGTCAAAAGGCAGGAACTCGAGGAAATATATGGTGGGAGAAGATTTTAGCGCCCGAGCAAGGTCGGCGGTCTTTCCGGTGTCGCCATGGTTTGGTTCGTGGCCGGCTCGATGGGTTGCCGTGGTCCTTGCCGGTGCGCTGGTGCTTGCTGGTATCCTGCCGTTTCCGGCGAATGTTGCGTTGGGTGCTGGAACAGAGGCACCATGGGTCGATGGTTACAAGTCCCGCGTCCGGTTGATCGGTGGCCATGAGGCGCGCAATGGCGCGATGGAGACGATCGCCGGGATTGAAATCGAACTGCCGCCGAAGTGGAAGACCTACTGGCGCAATCCGGGCGATGCCGGTGGCGTGCCGCCGGAGTTTGATTGGTCGAAATCGGAAAACGTCGCCGATGTCGAAGTCTTGTTTCCAGCACCCAAGCGGCTGACCGACGAGACCGGCGATAGCATCGGCTATAAGGATCACGTCGTATTTCCGGTCAAAGTTAAGCCGAAGGACGCTGGCCAGCCAACGACATTGAGGCTCGGAATTTTTTACGGCGTCTGTTTCGATATCTGCGTGCCGGCGCAAGCAAGTCTGGAACTTGAGTTGCCAGCGGTTCCCTTGGCATCCAAAGCCGATTCCGCCGGTATTCCGAGCGCTTTGATAACCGCGTTGGCGAAGGTCCCTTCTGCTGGTGGTAAGCAGGGGGAGCCGCTTCTTGTCAGCCGGTCGTTTGTGTTCGAGGGGGAAAACCCTCACGCCGAGCTTACGGCCGATTTCGGCGAGGGAGCCACCGGTGCAGATCTATTCGTAGAAGGACCTGCAGGGGTCTTTCTGCCGATGGCGCAGCGCGATGGCAAAGCGAGTTCGGGTGCGGAGCGGTATCGCATCGATCTGAGCCGAGTGGATAGAGCGGATCTGATCGGTGAGACGATAACGGTGACGCTTGTCAGCGGCGATGGGCGTCAAAGCGAAACCAAACTGAGTGTTCCCTGATACTCTCGGCTTCGACCAATCGCTTTCGATGAGACTTATCCATGCGCCGATGCGTTCAACGACGCAGATACGCTTCACTCGTGGCTGTTTTGGTTGGCGCGTTGCCCGCAGCAGGAATGAGTTGGCGGGCTGGAGTGTTGACGATATGGTCCGCCGAACCTTGGGACCAGTAACATAGTTGGAGAGTATCTGATGGCAATCAGTGTTGGTGATCGACTGCCGGACGCAACGTTCATGGTGATGGGTGCTGAAGGCCCGGAAAAGAAAACGACAGCGGACATCTTCGGCGGCAAGAAGATCGCGTTGTTCGCAGTGCCAGGTGCTTTCACGCCGACCTGCCATCAAAAGCATATGCCGGGCTTTCTGAGCCGCCTGGACGACATCAAGGCGAAAGGCGTTGACGGCGTCGCATGCACTGCGGTCAACGATGCGTTCGTAATGGCCAACTGGGCGGAAGCGACGGGGGCAGCGGGCAAGGTGACGATGCTTGCAGACGGGAGCGCCGGGTTCGCCAAGGCAACCGGCCTCGATATCGATCTATCGGATTTCGGTCTCGGCGTGCGCTCCAAGCGTTATTCCATGCTGGTCGAAGACGGTGTGGTGAAGGTTCTCAACATCGACGACGCGCCGCCGGTGCACGATAAGTCGAGCGCTGACACGCTTTGCTCAATGATCGGCGACAGCATCTAGGGCCGCCGCCTGCCGCGCTGATCGGTTCACTGCCGATCAGTTTAGCGGTTCAGAAACGGGGCCATTCCGGAGCGCGCCAATTCGTCGGCGCGCTCGTTTTCCGGGTGGCCCGCGTGGCCCTTTACCCAATGCCAATCGACCGTGTGTTTGGAGCGCAGTTCATCGAGCTGCTGCCATAGCTCGGCGTTCTTGACGGGCTTCTTGTCGGCTGTTTTCCAGCCATTGCGCTTCCAGCCGTGGATCCACTGCGTGATCCCGTTTTTCAAGTAGCTGCTGTCGGTATGCAGTTCGACGACTGTATGCCGCTTGAGCGCTTCAAGCGCGCGGATGGCACCCAATAATTCCATGCGGTTGTTGGTCGTGTGTTGCTCGCCGCCCTCTAATTCCTTGCGGTGTTCGCCGTAGATCATCACTGCGCCCCAGCCGCCGGGGCCGGGATTGCCCGAGCATGCGCCGTCGGTGAAAATCACGACCTGTTTGGTCTCGTCTGCACTCATCGTTCGTTCGGTCTTTCGTTAATTTGGATCGCGGCTTTGGGAGAGGCCTGCCGCGGTTTTACCGCCGGGAGAAACCGTAGTCGGCGATTGAGGTCGCGGTACGATGGAACCGTATCCGGCGGAGATAATCGAGCGGGTCGTGTGGGCTGACGACGGCATCCTTCGGCGTGTTGAGCCAGTCGAAGCACCGGGTCAGCAGGAACCTGAGGGCGGCTCCACGTGCCAGGGTGGGCATGGCTTCACATTCGGCGGCATCGAGAGCGCGGACTGCCTGATAGCCACGCAGCAGCGCTTGGCCCTTGGTGACGTTGAATGAAAAATCTCGCTCGAAACACCAAGCGTTCAGGCAGATCGCCAAGTCATAGGCGAAGGCGTCGTTGCAGGCGAAGTAGAAGTCGATCAGGCCAGACAGCTCGTCGCCTACGAAGAATACGTTGTCTGGAAATAGGTCCGCATGGATGACGCCCGTTGGCAGACCGCGCGGCCAGGTTGCCTCCAACTGATCGAGTTCGCTAACGATTTCTGATCCAAGGCCCCGCGAAATCTGTTCGGCATCAGACTTGAAGTTCTCAAACAGCGGCCGCCAGCCGTCGAGGCTAAGCGCGTTTTTGCGGCTCAATTCAAAGTCGCGCCCGGCGAGATGCAACTCGGCCAGAGCGCGGCCGACTTTTGCGCAGTGCTCAGCCTTCGGACGGCGAACCCAGAACCCGTCGAGGAAGGTCACGAGTGCTGCTGAGCGTCCGGAAAGCGTGTTGAGATTGCTGCCGGTCTGATCGCGCACGGGGACCGGGCTGGACACGCCGCCTTCGGACAAATGCTCCATCAATCCGAGAAAGAAAGGCAGGTCCGATTCTTCAACCCGCTTTTCATAAAGCGTCAGGATGAAAGGGCCTTTGGTCGTGCGGACGATGTAATTGGTGTTCTCGACGCCTTCGGCGATGCCCTTGTAGGAGAGCAACTCGCCGATATCGTAGCGGGCGATGAAGTCGGTGAGGTCATCGTCGCTGACTTCGGTATAGACGGCCATTTCATTCAACCGGCTGGACCGGGGGGAACCTGCAATTTTAGCAAGCGCCCGTGCCGGATGTGGAAATCGGATGCTGGCGGCCGGCGCTCACCTTTAAGCGCCGCTACCGGCCGATGTGATGCTACCCGCGATTCAGCCCGTTTGGTCGCGTGAAGCGAGGCTTGGCGAGGCGGGGTTTGTCGTTAAGCGTTTTTAGGCGTTTTCGGGGGCCCTGACATCACGTAATTCGCGCGGAATGTTGAAAGCGATATTTTCTTCCGCCGTCGTGACGACTTCGATAGAGACGTCGTAGCGTTCCTTGAGCGCTGCGATTGTCTCCTCGACGAGGACTTCGGGGGCTGAAGCGCCGGCTGTGATGGCAATGGTTGAGACACCATCGAATTTTTCAAACGGGATATCTTCGGCGCGTTGCACCAAGGTTGCGTGGGGGCAGCCAGCGCGTTCGGCCACTTCGACAAGGCGGAGCGAATTCGAGCTGTTGGGCGCGCCGACCACCAGTAGCCAATCGGCGCGTGGTGCGATTTCCTTGACGGCGGCCTGGCGGTTTGTCGTGGCGTAGCAGATGTCTTCCTTATGCGGGCCGACGATGTCGGGAAAGCGCGCTTTGAGCGCCTCGACGATGGCAGCCGTATCATCCACCGACAGCGTGGTCTGAGTGACGAATGCGAGTTTGCCGGGGTTCGCGGGGGCGACCGTATTTGCATCTTCTACGGTTTCGATAAGGGTGACAGCGCCTTGCGGCAACTGTCCGGTCGTTCCAACGACTTCGGGATGGCCGGCGTGGCCGATCAGAAGGATCTGATAGCCTTCGGAATGCTTGCGCTGGGCCTCGAAGTGCACCTTGAACACCAGCGGGCAGGTGGCATCGAGGACGAACATATTGCGCGCCTTGGCTGCTGCTGGAACGGTTTTGGCGACACCGTGAGCTGAAAATATCACAGGTTGTTCGGTCGCAGGAATATCGTCCAGCTCCTCCACAAAAACGGCACCTTTCGATCTCAACGTCTCGACAACGTACTTGTTGTGCACGATCTCATGGCGGACGTAGACGGGGGCGCCGAACTTCGCCAAAGCAAGCTCAACGAT
>CAYGRH010000148.1:0-8072 GCA_964352165.1 uncultured Hyphomicrobiaceae bacterium
GTCAAGGCGCGCTTCATCAAGCCGGGCCGCGCGTGCTGCTTCCCGTGCACCGACAACCGCAGTTAACGACACCAATTCCATTGGGGGACATAATGAAATCTATCTCTCTCGTCGCCATGGCAGTAATGGCCGCTAGCGTCTTCGCGACGCAGGCCAGTGCAGCCGATCTCGGAGGCGACTGCTGTGCCGATCTCGAAGAGCGCATTGCTGAACTCGAGGCCACCACTGCTCGTAAGGGCAACCGCAAGGTTAGCTTGACGGTCTACGGTCAGGTTACGACCGCCGTCATGTTCTGGGACGCCGATGGCGGCCCGGGCGGCGTCAATGAAAGCAACGTCTATGTCGTCGATCCGCAGACTTCAGGTACGCGCTTCGGCTTCAAGGGCGGTGCGCAGATCAACTCTGAATGGTCGGCTGGCTATGCCATCGAACTTCAGTGGCAGGGTGCTGACATTCAGCGCGTTACTGCAAACAACGACGAAGGGCCGGACCTTCCCGAGTTCCGTCTCGCATACTGGTCTTTGAAGAGCAGCAGGCTCGGTGAGATCCAGATCGGTCAAACCAATACGGCCAACTCCGGCATCGCGGAAATCGATCTGTCTATCGTACAGGTTGCTGACGCCATGTCTTCTTCGCAAGCCGGCGCTGGTATTATCCGCGTTGATCTTGGCGGTCCTGGTCTCCAGAACCTCGAATTCAACCGTCGCAACGTGGTGGCCTACAAGTCGCCAACGATGGCTGGTTTCGTGTTCTCCTCGTCCTTCGGTGAAGACGATCTCTGGGACGTCGCTTTGCGCTACGCCGGCACATTGGGTGACTTCAAGCTCGCTGCTGGCATCGCTTACGGTGAAGTCTCCGACAACTCCGCTGCCATTGGTAACGTCGCGCCGACCAACGGCAACGGCGGACCGGATTCGCGTATCCAGGTGTTGAACGGTGGTCTGTCCATCCTGCACAACCCAACGGGTCTGTTCTTCACGGGTTCGGCTGGTCAGCAGGAATTCGATGACAATGTTGCCTGCGCCAACTCGGCAGGCAACAACGGCAACTGTGACACCGAATGGTTCTGGATGACCAACGTCGGTATCCAGCGGAAGCTGAACGCTCTCGGTAAGACCGGCTTCTATGGCACGGTCGGTGAGCACAAAGAAAACGACGCTGCTGTGCAGTATTGGGGTATTGGCGCCGTTCAGCAGATCGACGCTGCTGCAATGGATCTCTACATCTCCTACCGCAGCTATGACGTTGACCCGACTTTGGGCAATGTTGACGACCGTGACTTCGACGCGGTTGTTGCCGGTGGCCGCATCAAATTCTGATGCGAACATGACGATCTAGAGGAGAGGGGCTGCCTTTGGTGGCCCCTTTTCTATTTGTGCTGATCTTTGCATGGCGGGCGAATCGCGGAAGTTTGTACGGGTGATGTTCGTGGCAGTTTTGGTTCAACTGAGGCAGAACGAGACGTGAACTGTTCGTGTGCTGTTTGAGCCACATGGCGGTTGGAACACAGTGAAAACTGGAAACGTTCATGGGGACTTAACTACGGGGGAAACATGCTTGTCATTGCGTAGAGTCGGGGGCATCTTGATTGTAATGGATGCCATGTTGCATCGCGGGGTCGTTTTGATGAAGTTTTCAAATATCGTAGCTGTTGGGTTCGCAATCGCGTTCCTGGGTAGCTTTGCGCTCCACGCTGGTGGTGCTCTAGCATTTCAGGAGCAGAATAGCGGGCAATCTCCGGCCGTTTCGCAGTCCTCCGGCAAGGTGATCGATCAGCAGGGTGGTGCTGCCGTCGAATTCGGTTCCGGCAGTGTACAGACGCGCTCGGAGAGCGGCACGGAAGTTCGCATTCCAGGCCTTGGGAAGCTCGGCGTGTTGCCTAAGATGGATTTTGGCCTCGAGCTTCTGTATGGAGCATCTGAGGGTAAAGCGGTTGAGCCGCCACAAAACCCGGCTGCCAACGATGACGACCTGCGCATCCGTGGCACGGTGAAGCATCGCTTCTGATCTGAGCCCTCGACTTTAGGGTCGTTGTGTTGATGTTATTTGGAATTGGGCGCTGTTGCAGGCGCCCTTTTTTGTTTTTCGTTTTCGTTCTGGTTTGGAGTTTCCGGTGTTGTTGTGGCCGGGAAACAGGCGATTATCTGTCTTTATGCTGCTGTCGTATGGCCGCTGTTGGCGGATGACCCTTGGGGCCCTTGCCTTATGGTGTACCATCGCGTGCCGCGCCGCGCCTCAGAATTTCCTACGGCCATTTACCTTGTTGGTTGCGTCATAGCTGGTGATTGCTGTTTTTTGCCTTATTTATAACGCGGCAAGGTTGGTTATGTTGCGATGCAATATATGTTTGTTCGAGAGGTTGGGGCATGCGTTTTTCAGGTTTTTGGCGGCTGGTATTTGTGGTGGTCCTCATGGCGACTATCGGTGCGGAGGGGTTGGTTGCCGGCGAGGCAGTCAGTGGAAAGAAGCTTGTGACGGCGGTGTCCGGCAAGGTCGTGCATGTGTCGACTCCGGTTGGCGCCGTTCCGGTGAAGTATCATTCGAATGGAACGATGAGTGCATCCTCTGGTGGGATCGCGAAGTTGACAGGTATGGCGTCGGACAAGGGCAAGTGGTGGGTTTCCGGCAGCAAGCTTTGCCAGCGTTGGAGCAATTGGCTTGAAGGAAAGACTCACTGCCTGATGGTCAAAATCGATGGTTCGAAAGTTCATTGGACGAGTACGTCCGGCAAGTCCGGGCTTGCGACGATTGCCAACTAGGCCTCGCGTCGTTTCAATTCACTGCCGTTGCAGATGCTGGAACGGGGCCGTATCGCGGCGAAATCAATCCTTGGGCGTTGTTTGTGCCAGGCTGAGGAGCGTGACGAGGAGCCCGTCGGCGTTGGTCTCGATCCGGGCCGAGATGCCATAGACATCGGCCAGTTGCGTTTCAGTGATCACGCTTTCGGCCAGACCGTCGGCTGCGATCCGGCCGCGGTCTAGCAGGATCAAGCGATCGCACCAACGCGCGGCCAGCGACAATTCATGCAGGCAAGCGATGACGGTTTTGCCTTGACGGGCAATTGCGCGGAAATGCTTCATCAAGCCGATCTGATGAGCTGGATCGAGGCCTGCTGTGGGTTCGTCGGCCAACAGGAGCGGGCAGTCCTGAGCGAGCGCTCGTGCGATCAGAACTCGGGCGAGTTCTCCGCCGGATAAGGTCTGTGCAATTCGACCTGAAAACCTCTCGACATCCATTCGGTGCATGGCCTGTGAAACCGCTGCGCGGTCGGACGCGCTGAAGGGGGAGGGGCCCGGCCGGTGAGGCTCGCGGCCCAGCGCCACGATATCGGCGGCGGCCATGGGCCAATTCACTTCGCGCGTCTGGGGTAGGTAGGCGATGGCGCGTGCGCGGTTGAGCGGTGTCATGGCGGGCAGCGATGAGCCGTTGAACTTGATTTCGCCCTGATAGGCGACGAGCCCCATCACCGCGCGCAACAGAGTTGACTTGCCCGCGCCGTTCGGGCCGATCAGGCCGATGAATTGGCCTTGCGGGATGTCTGTCGAAATCGAAGACAGGATCTCTGCTCCGCCGAGCCGAACGTGCAGATTCTTTATCTCGAGCTGCGTCATCGGAGTGAGCCTTGCCGCGGCCGGGGCAGGTGTGTTCGGCAGCACGTCATCGCAGTGCTCTTCGGTTTTCGTAGATGAGCCACAAGAAGAACGGCGCGCCGACGAGGGCGGTCAGAACTCCGAGTTTGAGATCTCGTGTTGGCGCGATCAGGCGCACCGCGATGTCTGCCGCCAGCAGGACGGCAGCTCCGCCCAAGGCGCTCGTGAATAATAGCCGGCTTGGTTTTGCGCCAACAAGGGGGCGCAGCAGGTGGGGCACTATCAGGCCGATGAAGCCGATGGCGCCAGCAACGGCGGTGGCAGCGCCCACTGCGCAGGCTGTTCCGCCGACGGCCAGCATCTGAACGCGGGCCAGATTGAAGCCGAGGCTGGCTGCGACGTCTTCGCCGAGGGTCAGTGCGTCAAGTGCGCGGGCAGCGAGTGCGAGCATGACCCAGCCCGCCAACATGAAGGGAGCTGCGATCATGACGTGCGTCATCGACCGGTCGGCGAGTGAACCCAGCATCCAGTGGACGATTTCGACGGCGGCGAAGGGGTTGGGCGAAAGGTTGAGAACGAGCGACGTCAGCGCGCCTGAAAAGCTGGTGACGGCTACGCCGGCAAGGATAAGGGAGATCGGGCTTGCGTCGTTGCCTGCGAGAAAGCGGACAACTAGGACGGCGAGGAAGGCACCGGTGAGTGCGAACAGCGGCAATGCAAGTGCGAAGACTGCGGACAGGCCGGAGTAGATGGCAATGACGGCACCGAGCGAGGCCGATGCTGAGATGCCGAGGAGACCGGGTTCAGCCAAAGGATTGCGCAGGTAGCCCTGAAGGACGGCGCCTGACAGACCAAGCGTTGCGCCGATCATGGCGGCCAGGATGGCTCGCGGCAGCCTGATCTCACGCATGATGAGGGCCAGTGCGTCGCGGTCGGGAGAAAACAACGCGGCAATGCTGTCGGAAAACCCAATGCCCGCCGGGCCGGTCAATAATGAAACGATGAATAGCAGGGTAACGAGGCTCGTCAGGCTCAGAAGCAATAAAGAGTACGGCACGCTTCGGGATACGTTTGCGGGCACGGGGCTACTCCCTTGCCGGAGTGGGGGGAGCGAAACGTTGATGCGTTGCGGGGCTGGCTGATTGATTTGGCCCGACCGGAGCTGAGGGGGGCTGACCGAATGCTGCGGTATCGATGCTTTGCACGGCCTCGCGGCGGGCGGCGGCAAGCTGGTGGACGGCATCAACGGTAAAGGGGCCGCCGCAGATCCAGTACTTTTCGTCGATCGTGGTTTTGTCGTGGTAGGCGCTCAGGCCGGAAAGTGCAGGGTGCTCGAATGTTTCCTGGGCGAGCGCCGGTGCTTGCGGCCAATCGCTACCTGTGACCACGACGTCGGGTGTTGCCTTGATCAGAAGCTCAAGCGGCAGCACCGACAGGCCTTTGATATCCAATTCGCCAGCGAGGTTTCTCAGGCCCGCACGGCGAACGATTTCATCGGCGAAGGTTCCCAGGCCGGACGTGTAGCTGTTCGAATAATACAATGCCGCAAGCGGCGGCTTGCCGTGCGGGTGCAGTGGAACTTCTGCGAGGCGGGCATCGAGTTCGGCGACGAGTTCGCGCGCACGTTCTTGCCGGTGCAGCAGGCGTCCCATGCGCACGATGTTAGCGCGTATTTCATCGAACGATTGCTCGGGGGAGAATTCCTCAACACGAAAGCCTAGTTGGCGGAGCATCGCTACCGTTTCACGTGTCGAATATCTGCCTGCTAATACGAGGTCTGGCTTCAGCAGGAAGATTTCTTCGGCGAGGCCATGGTTGTGTTTGTAGGCGCCGGCGCGTTCATGCAACACGGAGGCCGTCGGGTCGGCAGCCAGGTTTGAGATCGAATGCAGCTGTCCGGGTGCGGCGATCAGCATGGCGAGTTGATCGGTACACAGGTTCATGGAGACGACGCGGGAGGGCGGTGCCTCAGTGGCGCGTGTCGGCAAAACCGCGCACGCCATCACGCCGGCCAGAGCCAGCGATGTGAGCATGATGGAGCGCGCGGTTGTCATTGTGAGTGCAGCTTTCAGAATTTAGCTTTGAGGCCGATATAGCCCGTCTGCGGCTGGGCTCCATAGCTCAGCAGTTCCTGATAGTCCTCAGCAAAGGCGTTGTTGAGGATGCCGTAGATCTGCCAGTTGTCGGTTAGCTGGTATGATGCGTTGAAGTCGACGACGACGTAATCATCGACCTCGATCTTTGGTGAAAGGAACGTGGGCGAAGAAAAATCTCGCTGGAAGTTTTTGCCGTTGTAGGTGACGTCGGCTCCTACGCGCGCGCGGCCTTGCAGGAATGAATACGCGATTTTGACGCCGCCGGCGTGTTCGGGTCTGCGCACCTCGGGAGAACCGTCGGGTTCAGTGGCCTGGAGGTAGGTGTAGACTGCGGTCACCATAAGATCGGGCAGGGGCTGAATAGTGGCTGCAACCTCGATGCCGTGGCGATCGCTTTCGCCATCCAGATTTGCGGGCGTGATCTCGCCTGTCAGTAGGAACTGATCGACGATTTCGTCGGTCAGCTTTGCCTTGAAGTAGGTCACGTCAACGACGAGCGCGCCGGAAAACAACGTCTGCTCGATGCCTGCATCCCAGGCGAGGTTTTCTTCCGGCGTTAGTCCGGGATTGCCGATGAACGTTCCAAAGATTGTTCCGAACTGTTCAAAGAACGTGGGGTTGGTGACGCCCTTGCCGATTGAAGCGTGGAAGCGGGACCCTGTCTCCTTCAACAGATATGAGGCCGATGTCGACCACGTCACAGCGTCATCGAACAACTCGTTGTCATCAAAGCGTCCGCCGGCCTGAATGAAAATGCGGTCGGTTAGCTGCGAGCGGAAATCGAGTGCGTAGCCCATCTGATCGCGCGCTTTTTCTTCCGTCGCGAAACTAGATTCGAATTTTTCCTCTTTGTATTCCACCGCTCCGACAATGGTGGATTGGTCAGATGGTCCGAAAGTGTAGGCCAGTTTGTAGCCGGCCTTCAACGTGCTGGCCTTGTTGGTGCTCGGGTCACCGAACGCGGGCTGTGTGATCTCGTTGTCGTCGGCGGAAAACGTGATGCTTGGAGCGTGAACCAGCGCACCGCCGAGCATCTTGTAATCGGCCCAGAACCCGAACAGCTTGTCGTGACCTTTCGTGAAGTTATCGGCATCGACGCTATAGCAGGCGGGCGTGCCGCAGCCGAAGTTGCCGTCATCGAATTCGGTTGTCCGGCTGGTAAAGCGCGCGACACCGCGAACGGCAAGGTTCGATGTCAGATCGGCGTTAACCTTGGCGTTGATGGTGGTGTTTTCCAGGCCGTCTTTTTCGCCGCCCTTGTCGGATGTATCCCAACCTTCGTCATCGCGCCGCGAGATGGAAACGGATGCATCCATCCAGTCGCTGCCGGCTTGAAAGAGTGCTGACAGCGCTTTCGACGGAGACGTGCCGCCCTCGATATTGGCGCTCACCTGACTGCCGTTTCTAATGCCGCGCTTGGTGATGATGTTGATGACGCCAGCTGTAGCATTCGCGCCGTAAAGAGCCGATTGAGGGCCACGCAGGACCTCGATGCGCTCGATGTTTTCAGCCGTCATGTCGGCGAATTCGAAGCCCGATGAGCTGTCCGCCGTTTCGATACCGTCGATAAGGACCAGGACATGGTTTGATTCAGCCCCGCGTATGCGGACTTCGGTCGTGCCGCCTGGGCCGCCTGACCGCGTGACATGGAGGCCGGGGACCTGGCGCAATGCATCGCCGACGAACTTTATGCCGCGCTGTTCGATTTCTTCTCCGGTTACGACGGTGTAGGAGCGCGCATAGCTGTCTGCTGCAACTGGTGTCAGTCCGCCTGACACGATGATGCCTTCGAGTTCTTGAGCCTGCTGGGCCTGCGCAGGCTGCACGTGTGCTGGGGCGAAGAAGCTGCCGATTGCAAGGCAGGCAGTTGATGCCCTTAGAAGGATCCGCTGGGAAGCGGGTTTCGGAATTGACTTACGCTTAACTGTCACGATTTTGAGGCTCCCTTGTTGATATCAACGGGAGCGAGATTTTCCGATTGGCACTGTGAGGTTCTTAATTGCGTCTCGTTAGAAGTTCCTGTCCATGACAACCCTGTCTCTCGCTCGGGTCGCCACGACGGACTTCCGCTCTTCGTGCGCCCCGCACGGAGATTGGGCGACGCGCTAAAGGCAGGTCTCCTGGCTTACAGCTCCAACGTCGTCCTCCGCCTTCCCGGATCAGCTCGCGCATCACCAGTGGCCTTTGGGGTCGACTTGCTGCTTACAGTTGCGGGGGCAGCCACGGATTTTCGGTATGTTTACCGATCACCGCATTCCCTTTTCACCCGATCACGCATCTTGCGTTCCGGCACCTTTAGCGCCGGTAATGTGGCGCGGGGGAGTGAGAGCTGTCAACTCGCCAAATGGCCGGTCGGCGTATTTGCGTCACTGGGTGTGGCGGGGCG
>CAYGRH010000149.1:0-8056 GCA_964352165.1 uncultured Hyphomicrobiaceae bacterium
GGGCTGGTTTGTCCGGGGGCGGCTGCGTCCGGTCCGGCAGCGTCTGGCCTTGGGGCGGCAGTTGCTGGCACAGCGATCGAACCGATAAGCACCGCGGCGAGCCCGGCTGTCAGGCAAGCGCTGCGGCGGAGCGGCTTTGCAGTTGCAAGAGTTCGGAGCGATGAACGGCGTGTTGGGCGTGTCGGCATTGGGCGGTTTCCTGATGGCGTGAGCGGCTATAACAGCGCTTGTTTTTCTGTGAATTCGGGATGCTTTGGCGTTACGGCTTTGACGCTGGCTTGGACGTTTCGGCATCTTCCGGCGGGGAACTGGGCCCGGTGCTTTCGGACCGGTCGGGATCGGTTTTTTCGGCCTTGGCGGCGCGAGCAGCGCGCATCGCCTCGAACTGTTGTTTCATGCGTTCGCAAGGATCGGGCCGGTCGACACGAGGCGTAAAGATCACGAAGTCGGCGGCGGCAGTTTTGTCCGGTGCGGTTGGCAGGTAGGCCGCAGCATCGGTTTCTTTCTCGCTGACTTCGACGATTGCGACAGTTGCGATCTGGGATGAAGCAATTCCGCGGGCGCGGAGGAAGAAGGGTACGGCGCGGTCGGAGCGGATGTGCCCGTTTCCTGCTATCAGAATGGCGCCTTTGTGGTCGCCGCTCGATAGCAGCGCATCGGCCATGGTGGCGTCGCGGTAGAGCTGGACTTCGGCCATTCGGGGCAGATGCTTGTCCGGCATCAGGTTGCAATGGCCATCGCGTATTTCCTTAATCAGAGCGTTCTGGAGCGGCGCAGGCAGGCCTTGATCGAGCGCCATGCGTTGGCGCTCAGCCTCGGACAATGCCTTTTCCAGGCCCTCAGTAGAGACCGACCGGTTCGATGATCGCGACGGGCTGGCGGGAACCAGGGCCAACTGTTCGTGCATGGCCTGGGCGACGATAGGCTCATAAATTTCAAAGTCCGGCCAGCCGCTGTTTTTCCAGTCCACCATACGTCCGAATGCGCGGGGCTTGCGGACGCGCGGTACTTCGGCGTTGCGGCCGTAGAATTTATCGATGCCGGGATATTGGTCGACGTTCAGCATTTCCATCGCAATGAAGTCGGCTTGCGGTGCGCCCTCGACAATGCGTGCGCCGCGTAGTTTGGAAATCGTGCGGATGGACCAGGCCTGCCACAGGTGATGGTCGGGGTTGTCGTGGATTTCGCCCAAGAGGATGTAGCGGGTCAGTGCGAGCTTGGTGCCCAGCTCTTGTGCAGTGACAAAGTCCGATGCAGCGGCAGACCAGATTTTGCCTACCAGGGGGTGATCGGTCAGGAGCGGCGATTTCCAGTCCAGGGGGGGCGGAGCGACGCTCCGGTTGTCGATTTCCGTGCGCGCTGCAGTCGGAAGAAGTGCTGACGTTATCAGCCCTACCAACGCGAGAACGAGCGCGATGCGTGCAACGGTTGTCCTGCCGATGCCGATCTGGCCCGCGTTGGGTGTCATCTCGTAATCCTCTGTCGCGTCGTTTGTCGTTCAGCGTCCTGCGATTTTTTACGTTGCCGTTGGCTCAGTGGACCGCTGACGCATCAAGTCCACGAAGCGTTCGAAAAGATAGTGGCTGTCCTGAGGACCCGGTGAGGCTTCGGGATGGTATTGGACCGAAAACACCGGGCGGCCCTTCAAGGCTATGCCGCAATTCGTGCCATCGAACAGCGAAACGTGGGTTTCCTCGACCGTGTCGGGCAGCGTGTCGCGATCAACCGTGAACCCGTGGTTCATCGAGGTGATTTCGACTTTGCCGGTCGTGTGATCTTTGACCGGGTGGTTCGCGCCGTGGTGGCCCTGGTGCATCTTCGTGGTTGAAGCGCCCAAAGCACGCGATAGCAACTGGTGTCCAAGGCAGATGCCGAACATTGGCAGGCCGGCGTCGACGAGCTTTTTGATCTCGGGCACGGCATAGTTGCCGGTCGCGGCCGGATCGCCGGGCCCGTTTGACAGAAATACACCGTCAGGCTTGCGCTCCAGAATGTCTTCAGCGCTCGTCGTTGCTGGGACGACCGTAACCTTGCAACCGGCTGACGCCAAGCAACGCAGGATGTTGCGTTTCAAGCCATAATCGATGGCCACAACGTTGAAGTCGGGTGCCTTCTGCGTCGGGTAGCCCGTGCCGTGCACCCAGCGCATTTCATCCCAAGTGTAGCTTTGGCCGCTGGTGACGTCTGGAACGAGGTCCATGCCTTCAAGCCCGGGCCAGGCGGCGGCTTCCTTCTTGAGGATTGCCAGATCGAATTTGCCCGAGGGCTCGTGCGCGATGACCGCATTCGGCATGCCGGTTTCGCGGATGAGGGCTGTCAGCGCGCGCGTGTCGACACCTGAAATGCCGATGATGCCGCGCTGCTTCAGCCATTCGTCGAGGGTGTTCAGTGCACGGTAGTTCGATGGTGCGCCGGCAGGTGCGCGCAGGACGCAACCCCGGATGCCAGCGCTTGCCGCGAGATTGGATGTTTCGGTGTCCTCGTTATTGACGCCGACGTTACCTATATGAGGGAACGTGAAGGTGATGATCTGCCCGGCATACGAAGGATCGGTCAGGATTTCCTGATATCCGGTAATCGCAGTGTTGAAGCACACTTCGCCCGCGGCATGGCCGGTAGCGCCAAGCCCCATTCCTTCGACCACCGTACCGTCAGCCAATACGAGGCGGGCTGTCGTTTTCGCAGTTGTCCAGGGAGCTGGAGCGCGCGTGTCGTCTTGTTGTGTCACTGGTGCTTGTGTCACTGGAGGCGTCTTTCGAATGCTTGGTTTAGCCCGGCTGAGCGGTGATGGCGGGGCTTTTAGGCCAGCAAGCATCACCAAGCGACGCCGGAAGCAAAGTCGAACCGGATTACTGTCGCGATGGTAGAGCCTGCGCGCGGCGGGACGTTAGGAGATGACATTGATATGGTCAATTGCAGTCAATGCCGCGCGTGCGCACTAGGGAGGAATTGATTGCCACAATCGTGTTGCTGATGCCTGTTGGGGCTGAGGCATCGAGCATGGCATATGGTAACTTCGGTTGGCATCGCAGGCGCCGACATGTAAACGGCGGCGCTGGATGGAAACCTCCCTGGGTCTGTATCCGTAAGACTTCATTAGGAGCCGAATGCCGGGCCTGATGGCGAGCGGATCGATAGACAATAATCTTGATGCCGCGATCATTCAGGTTTTTGGGGTCCGCCTGCGGTTGGGAATCCGCTAAGGGATGACCACAAAGTCTGACTTCGTTCGTTACGATCGTCGCGCACGGCCCGGCGATGATCTGATGGTTGAGCTCACTGGAATGACTGCCGGAAAGCCGCGGTTCCCGCGGACAAAAAGAGGTTTTGCAATGCGCGAGCGGATTACCGAAGGCATCAAGACTGCGATGAAATCCGGCGACAAGAGCCGGCTTTCAACGCTGAGGTTGATCAACGCTGCGATCAAAGACCGGGACATTGCTGCCCGCGTCGATGAAAAGGGGCAGGCTACTGGCAAAGACAAGGTCGATGAGCAGGGAATCCTGGCGTTGCTGCAGAAAATGATCAAGCAGCGGCGGGAGTCCATCGATACCTACGTTAAGGGCGGCCGCCAGGACCTTGCCGATAAGGAAGCTGCTGAAATCGTCGTTATCGAGGAGTTTCTTCCCGAGCAGATGAGCGAGGAAGAAACCCGGGTGGCCGTGAAGCAGGTCATGGCCGAGCTGGGCTGTTGCGGGCTCAAGGATATGGGCCGCACGATGGCCGTTCTGAAAGAGCGCTACACCGGCCAGATGGACTTCGGCAAAGCCAGCGGCATGATCAAGGCCGAACTCAAATAGATCTGGACGAAGATGCTTGCGAGCGGCGGTAACTGCTGCCGTGATGCTTGTGGATAGCGGTCACAACTCGAAATGGGGCGGTCAGGCGTTGGCAGTGTCTCGTTGGCGTGGTTGCGAATCGGTTACCGCTTGGTGACTGGCAGGTGGGGTTTCTTTCCCCTGGTTTTCTTGCGACCCCCGGTATTCTTGGAGTTTTCAATTCATGCGCTATGCGCCCGGCCTGCTCGATGAAATTCGTGCACGCATTGCTGTCAGCGATGTGGTCGGCCGGAAGGTTGCGCTGAAGAAAAAGGGCCGCGAATTCGCAGGCCTGTCGCCCTTCAAGACGGAAAAGACTGCGTCGTTTTTCGTCAACGATCAAAAGGGCTTCTACCATTGCTTCGCGTCGGGCGAGCATGGCGACATCTTCACGTTCCTGATGAAAACCGAAGGTCTTTCGTTTCCCGAGGCTGTGGAACGGCTGGCCGAAGAAGCCGGCGTTGCCCTGCCGAAGCCTGATGCGCGCGATGAGCAACGTGAAGAGGAAAAGTCGCGGCTATACCGGTTGCTGGAGGCGTCCGCCGAATTCTTTGCCGGACATCTGGGAAGCGGACCGGATGGGCGGGCTGCGCGCGAATATCTCGACCGGCGCGGCTTGAGTAGCGCGACGATTGGGGAATTCCGGCTCGGTTTCGCGCCCAATTCGCGTAACGCATTGAAGGATTATCTGTCGTCCAAAGGGTTTTCGGCCCAGGACATGGCCGTTTCGGGCATGCAGATTGCTGGCGAGGACATCCCTCAGCCCTATGACCGCTTCCGCAACCGCGTGATGTTCCCGATCACCGACCCCAAAGGGCGCGTCATTGCGTTCGGGGGGCGCGCGCTCGATCCCGATCAGCCCGCCAAATATCTCAACTCGCCCGAGACACCGCTGTTTCACAAAGGCCACGTGCTGTTCAACGCGGGGCCGGCCAGAGCCGCTGCGTTCAAGTCCGGCCGGGTTATCGCGGTTGAAGGCTATATGGACGTGATCGCGTTGACGCAGGCCGGTTTCCGCGAAGCGGTTGCCCCACTGGGTACTGCGCTGACAGCCGACCAGATCCAGCTTCTGTGGCGGATGGCGCCTGAGCCTATCCTTTGCTTCGACGGTGATACGGCTGGCCAAAAGGCTGCCCACAGGGCGGTTGATACGGTGCTGCCGCACTTGAAACCCGGCAACAGCCTGACTTTTGCGTTTTTGCCAGATGGGCTCGATCCTGACGATCTCATTCGTCAAAGCGGTAATGAAGCAATGGCCTCCGTGCTCGACGGTGCGCGTCCGCTGGCTGACGTCCTGTTCGACCGTGAACTTGCCTCTGGCGACTGGACGACCCCGGAGCGGCGCGCGCAGCTTGAGTTGCAGACGCAGGCGCTGGTGGCGAAGATCGCCGATGAACGGGTGCGTTCGCAATATGAGCGCGAGATGCGCTCGCGCCTGTTCAATGCCTGGGGTGCCCAACAGCGCAAATCCCGGGATGGCCGGGACGGCGGGCGTGGCCGTTACGGGGGAGGGGCTGGCGCTCGTTCTACGGACTGGGCGGCCCGGCCACGAAATAACGAGCGCTGGGGCGGGGGAAAGCGCGGAAACGGCTCGCAACTGAGAAATTTTGCAGGCGGCGAAGGGGCCATTGCGCCGTCGCAAGCCTTGAAACGCAGCCGGTTGGTGTCTGCGGGAGCGGCGGCACCGCCCGCGCGTGAGTCGCTTTTGTTGATGGCGCTCCTTAACCATCCCTGGCTGCTCGATGCGGACTGCGAAGAGGTTTCACGGCTGGAATTCACCTCAAGTGCGCTAACAAAGTTACGCGATGCAGTCCTTTTGGCCCATTCTAGCGATATTTCCCTTGACAGAGCGGGCCTGCGTTCTCAATTGGAACGTTTGAATGCCGGAGAGCTCGTGTTGATGGTCGAACGTTCCATGACACACCGGTGTGATAAGTTTGCACAACCCGATTCCGACGCGAACGAGGTGGAAGCTGGCTGGCGCCACGCCCTCGATTTGCATGATCGCCAACTCGGGTTGCGTAAGTCGCTGGAAGCCGCCGAACGTGCCTGGCACGAAGATGGCACGGAAGCGGCGCTCGCGCGGATTTGCGAGCTCCAGAGCGAATTGGCGCGGTTTGATCATTCGGACCGCAACGATGCCTGAGCGTTTGGGGTTCAGCATTCGGAAAATGCGGCCGTGTGTATGCGCGACGGGCGCTGGTTGGTGATCAATGATGACGGAGTACGCTCAGTTCATGCAGCAACGTTTTTCATCCCCTATCGCGAGCGAACAGGGGGCCATGCGGCCATTGGTGCGCGCGTTGTTCACAAGAGCTGGGAGAGCTGGCTGGAATGCCGGGTTTAAACCGTTTGGGCGCGCGGATGCGTCGATCATCGGCACGATAATCGCTTGAGTGCGCTGACTGCCCGCGCCTGAATAGGCGCCTGGGCGAGGCAGCGTGATCTTTTAAGTTTACTCGGGATCGGGACACTATGGCGAACGCAAAACAAAAGGATACGGCACCGGCGGACGGCGATCAGGCCGAACGCGACGGTCCGCTCCTCGATCTGTCCGATCAGGCCGTCAAGAAATTCATCAAGGCTGCCAAGGCTCGCGGCTATGTGACGTATGAAAACCTGAACGCGGTGCTGCCTTCTGAGGAAGTGTCGTCGGATCAAATCGAAGACCTATATGCGACGTTGTCGGAGATGGGCATCAACGTGGTCGAGTCGGAAGAAGATTCCGAAGATGGCGATGAGGCCGAGGAAGAACCCGGCATTGACGGCGAGGATGCGACGGGCCGGGCTGTTACGGCGCAGAAAGTGCCGACAGCAGCGACCACCAAGTCCGAGCCAGGTGAACGTACCGATGATCCCGTGCGCATGTACTTGCGCGAAATGGGCTCGGTTGAGCTTTTGTCACGCGAAGGCGAAATCGCCATCGCCAAGCGCATCGAGGCCGGTCGCGAGGCGATGATCGCGGGCCTGTGCGAAAGCCCGCTGACGTTCCAGGCCATTATCATCTGGCGCGACGAATTGAACGACGGCCGCATTCTGCTGCGCGACATCATCGACCTTGAAGCGACTTACGAAGGGCCTGAAGCAAAGGCGGTTCCCCAGCAGAACGCGGGCGAAACCGGAGGCGAAGGTCAGGCCAACGGGGCTGCGAACGGCGCGGCTGCAAATGGCGCGGAGCCAGCCAAGGCTGCAATCGGTGGCTCGACGAGCGAAGCGGGTGCTGCGAGCGAAGGCGGCGACAGCGATAGCGACGATGATGATGACGAGTTCGAGAACTCGCTGTCGCTGGCGGCCATGGAAGCCGAGCTTAAGCCGAAGGTTCTCGAGACGTTCGACAGCATTGCGGGCAACTACAAAAAGCTGCGCCGCCAGCAGGACAGGAAGCTCGAACAGCAGGTCGCCGGCGAGCAGGGCTCACGCCAGCAGCAGCGGGCCTACGACAAGCTGCGCGATGAGATCGTCTCGGACGTGAAGAGCCTGTCTTTGAATAACAACCGTATCGAAAGCCTCGTTGAGCAGCTTTACGCGATCAACAAGCGGCTCGTCGGCCTGGAAGGCCGCTTGATGCGGCTGGCCGATTCCTGCGGCGTTCCCCGTCAGGCATTCATCGACGACTACTTTGGCAACGAACTCGATCAGACTTGGCTTGAGCGTGTTTCAAAGCTCGGCAAAAAATGGGCGAACTTCGTTGAATCCGAGCGCGAGCAGATCGAGCTGATCCGGGCGGAGATCCATGATCTGGCTTCGGAGACGGGCCTTGAAATCCTTGAATTCCGCCGCATCGTGCGTGCTGTGCAGAAGGGCGAGCGCGAAGCCCGGCAGGCCAAGAAGGAAATGGTCGAGGCGAACCTGCGTCTCGTGATTTCGATTGCCAAGAAGTACACGAACCGCGGGCTGCAGTTCCTCGATCTCATCCAGGAAGGCAACATCGGCTTGATGAAGGCGGTTGATAAGTTCGAGTACAGGCGGGGCTATAAGTTCTCGACCTATGCGACGTGGTGGATCCGGCAGGCGATCACGCGGTCGATCGCAGACCAGGCGCGTACCATCCGTATTCCGGTCCACATGATCGAGACGATCAACAAGATCGTTAGGACCTCGCGTCAAATGCTGCACGAAATCGGCCGCGAGCCGACACCGGAAGAGCTGGCCGAGAAGCTCGCCATGCCGCTGGAAAAAGTGCGCAAGGTTCTCAAGATCGCGAAAGAGCCGATCAGTCTTGAGACGCCTATTGGTGA
>CAYGRH010000150.1:0-2118 GCA_964352165.1 uncultured Hyphomicrobiaceae bacterium
GTTCGAAGGTGTTGTGACGGCGACCGGTCCCAATCAGAGCTTCCAGCAGGTCGGGATTATCGAATTCCCGTCGAAGGGGCTGTGGTCACTGGTGTTTGTCACGAGCGATAGCGTGGGCGAGATCGGAGCCGTCAAACCGGGAGGCGAGGAAGACATGATCGCGGTGTTCATGCCAACGGGCGTCGTGCCGCCAACGGGGTTCATTTGCTTTCTTCCGCGCGCTTCGGTGACAATCCTCGACATGACAACGGAGGATGCCGCCAAGATTATTATTTCAGCCGGCATGGTCATTCCCGACCACAAGGAACGCATGGAAGAACTCGCCGAAGGGGCCGTGCCGCCTGCTGCGGGGCATGACAAGCCTGCGTGATCAGGCCACGCGCATTGCCCGATCCTGCTTTGATGGGGTTATCCAAGAACTGGTCTAAACGTGGCGGAATTTCGCTGGGCGTTTGCGGCCTAGTCCAGGTTCTTATCTAAGCGTCGGATACACGCCCTAAGCGGCCCGGAACAGCCGGACGGCTTCGTCGCAATCAAACAGATAGAGCAATTTCCTGATTGCCTGGCCGCGCGGGCTCGTAAGGTCAGGGTCCTGTTTCAGGACCAGTTGCGCATCGTCGCGGGCGGCTGAGAGCAGTTCGACGAAGCCCGGCACATCGGCGACGCGGAATTCGGGCATGCCGGATTGGCGGGCGCCCAGCACCTCGCCGCCGCCGCGAAGCTCCAGATCCTTTTCCGCGATGAGGAAGCCGTCTTCGGTGTCTTCCATCATTTTCAAGCGCTGTTCGGCGACGCGCCCGGCGGGCGATTTGTAGAGCAACATACAGAAGGATTCGCGGCTGCCGCGACCCACCCGGCCACGTAACTGGTGCAATTGTGCAAGGCCGAAGCGCTCGGCGTGTTCGATGACCATGATGTTGGCGTTGGGTACGTTGACGCCGACTTCGATGACGGTGGTGGAAACCAGGATCTGCAGGTGGTTTCCGGAAAATTCCGCCATGACGGCATCCTTGGCTGGACCCGTCATCGCGCCGTGCAGGAGGCCGACTGTTTCCTTGCCGAAAATTTGCGCGAGATGGGCTGCGCGCTCTTCGGCTGCTGCCAGTTCGGACTTATCCGAGCTTTCGATCAGCGGGCAGACCCAATAGACCTGCGCACCTTCGCCGAGCTGTACGCGGATGCGCTCGATCAGGCGCTCCATGGATTCGATGGGAAGCGCTCTCGTCAGAATTGGTTTGCGTCCGGGAGGTTTGTCTGTGAGACGGGATGAATCGAGGTCGCCGTAGTGGGTCATCAGCAGCGTGCGCGGGATCGGTGTTGCCGTCATGACAAGAACGTTGGCGCCGGAGGTTCCGCCCTTCGACTGCAGGGCGAGGCGCTGGTGCACGCCGAAGCGGTGCTGCTCGTCGATGACGGCGAATGCCAAATCCTTGAACACCACGTCCGGCTGGAATAGGGCGTGGGTGCCGATGAGGATGTCGATGTCGCCGGCGGCGAGCGCCTCGAGCAGGGCCTTGCGCGCTTTGCCTTTTTCGCGGCCTGTCAGCAAGCCCAACCGTAGCCCGGCCTTCTCCGCGAGCGGCGCGATGGTTTCGACGTGCTGGCGGGCGAGCACTTCTGTTGGTGCCATGAGAGCCGTCTGCGTGCCTGCTTCGACCGCAATCGCCATGGCCATCAGCGCGACAATCGTCTTGCCCGAGCCCACGTCGCCTTGAAGGAGACGCAGCATGCGGTGAGAGGATGCCATATCCGCTTCGATCTCCTGCAGCGATGTGCGCTGCGAGCCGGTCAGTTCGAACGGCAGAGCCTCGATGATTTTTGCTCTGATGCGGCCATTGCCTTTTGTCGAGCGGCCGCGTTGGCTCTTCTGGCCCTGCCGGACGAGTGCCAGGGCGATCTGGCCAGCCAGAAGCTCATCGTAGGCGAGGCGTTGCCATGCCTTGCCGCCGGCAGAGACGTCGTCTGTTTCTGCAGGCGTGTGCAGTTTGCGAATGGCTTCGGGAAACGCGGGCCATTGGCGGCTTTCGAGCCAACTTTCGTTTTGCCATTCGGCGAGTTCTGGAAGGCGCTCGACAGCCTGACGGACCGCCTTGATGAGAACCTTGCCCGATAGGCCTG
>CAYGRH010000150.1:2128-6820 GCA_964352165.1 uncultured Hyphomicrobiaceae bacterium
CGGATAGACGGGTTCCAGCAATGGCAGGTCGCAGCGGCGGTCGGGCGCGACGATATAGTCTGGATGCGTCATCTGCATCTTGTCGGAATAGCGTTCAATGCGGCCTGAGATGTAGCGCTCCTCGCCTTCGGGGAGTTGGCGCTCGATAAAACGATGATCGGCGTGGAAAAAGACCAGATCGATGCGACCGGTATCGTCCTCGCATGACACCTTATAGGGCGCTTTCGAGTTGCCCCGCGGCGAAGGCCGGTGTTTGAGGACGCGCACCTTGAGAGTTGCGATCGTGCCTGGGGCCGCATCGGCAATGGAGGGTTCGGCGCGGCGGTCAATGACGCCGGTCGGCAGATGCCACAACAGGTCTACGATGCGCGGTTCCGTTATGCCCGGCGGCAGGCGAACTGCCTTTTTCAGGAGGATGATCATGCGCGGGCCGATGCCCGTCAGAGACTGGGCGGATGCAAACAGCGGTTGAAGTTCTATCGGCCGCATCGGCGATCCTGGGTTTGCGCTGGCGGCGCCTTACTGTCGCGCTATCGGCGCTTTGCCTGGGTGGGCAGACGGGGTATACCAGCGCCCGGCTGGCAATTGAATGGGTTTGTCGGGTTTTACAGAGGCGCGTGTTTCAGCCTGGAGGGCGTTCGGGGCGCGTGTCCGGATTGATTTGCTTCGATGGCAAATGGCGTTACTGCTCCAGCTTGGGCCGCAGCGTCAGAGAACCGGTTGGTGAGGCTTGCGTCAAGATTGCCGCCTTCTATCTCCTGTGGGCGCTTGGTCCCAGTGGTTGGCATAAGCAGCCCCTCCCGGCCCGAATTTGAAATGCCAGGCCGGGCCTGAGTGACCCGCGCCTCAGGTGAAAAAAACCAGCCACCAAACAAGGTTTCAGAGCAACATCATGAGCGAAGATCTTGAAATGCGACGGAGGCGGGCTGTTTATCGAGCAGCGCACAGGGGAACCAAGGAGATGGACTTTCTCTTGAGCCGTTATGCCGCGGCGCACCTCGATCAGATGAGCGAAGACGAACTGGGGCGGTTTGAGCAGTTATTGTCCCTTCCAGATCCCGAACTTCAGAGGTGGTGCATGGCTGCCGAGATGCCGGCGGACGCTGCGTTTGCGGATCTGATCGGTGAACTGCGAAAATTTCACGGTCTCAAATAGGAAGCAATTTCGAAAATGCGCGATGACGTGCCGTCGGGTCATACCGATACTATTTTTGCCAACGTGCCTGAGGGGCTTGATGCGCTCGTGCTCGCCCAGCTCAGCAAGGAAGCTGGCGCGGCGGCAGGACGCAAGTCGCATGAAGAAGCTGCCGTGCACGGGCTGCACCTTCATGTGGCTCGCGATGACCGGCGGCTGTTTGCCTTAGAGCAGGCGCTGAAGTTTTTTGCTCCTGATCAGCGCATCATCTCGTTTCCAGCCTGGGATACGGTGCCCTACGACCGCGTCGGGCCTAATTCGGATATCGTTGCGCAGCGCATTACTGCGCTTGCAAAATTATCGCTTGGTGTGCGCAAGCAGCCGACTCTGTTGTTGACGACCGTCAACGCCGTGCTGCAGCGGGTTCCGCCGCGCAAGTTTCTGCGCCAGTCGATGAAGCAGATGGCGGCAGGCCAGCGCCTCGACATGAAACGGCTGATTGCGCGGTTGTCTCTTGCCGGGTACACGCGAACGGGCACGGTGATGGAGCCGGGAGAATTCGCCGTTCGCGGCGGGATCCTCGACCTTTATCCTCCTGGCAGGCAAAGCCCTGTACGCCTCGACTTTTTCGGTGACACGCTGGAAAGCATCAAATCCTTCGATGCCGAAACGCAGCGGACAAAGAAGGTGGTGCAGAAGATTTCGTTGCTGCCGATCTCGGAAGTCGCACTTGGCGAGGAAGCGACCGCGCGGTTCAGAGGCCGCTACATCGAGCTGTTTGGTAGTTCGCGCGGCGATGACCAGCTCTATGAGGCGGTCTCCAACGGGCAACGATATCCGGGCCAGGAGCACTGGCTGCCATTTTTCCATGATGAGCTTGAAACGCTGTTTGACTACGCCGAAGGCGCCAGTGTCAGCTTCGACCACAATGCGGGCGAAGCAATCCGGCAGCGCTTCGATCAGATCGATGAGCATTACCGTTCCCGCGTGGATGCGTTGGAAGTCGAGACGTTCGGGGCACCGCCCTATAAGCCCGTTCCGCCACAGGATATGTTCGTTGACGGTGTGAGCTGGAACACGCTGCTCGCCTCGCGCGACGTTATGCGATTTTCGCCGTTCGACGAGGAAGCGGGCGAAAACATTCGCGATTGGTCGGGGCGCAAGGGGCGGACATTCGCGCCCGAGCGCACCGATGGCAATGTCAACTTGTTTGACGCGGTGAGTGCGCACATCCGTCGTCTGCAGGAGGCCAATAAGCGTGTGATCGTGGCTGCCTGGACGCCGGGCGCGCGCGAACGGCTCAGCACGCTGCTGGCCGAACACGGGATGAAGGAAACGCGAAAGATCGAGAGCTTCGCTGAGGCCACATCGCTGCCGGGCGATGCCGTGGCGCTCGGTGTGCTGGGGCTTGAGCAAGGGTTCGAGACGCCGACGCTCGCTGTCATCGGTGAGCAGGACATTCTTGGTGACAGGCTTGTGCGGCCAAGGCGCAAGGCCAAGCGCGCGGCCGACGTTCTGACCGAGGCGACAAGCCTGTCGGTTGGCGACCTCGTCGTGCACGCCGATCACGGCATCGGACGTTTTGCAGGCCTCAAGACCATCGAGGCGCTTGGTCACAAACACGACTGTCTTGAGTTGCATTACGCGGGTGGCGACAAACTTTTCCTGCCGGTTGAAAACATAGAACTGCTGACGCGCTTCGGTTCAGAAGAGGCGGCGGGTCAGCTTGACCGACTTGGCGGCGTTGCCTGGCAGTCGCGCAAGGCTAAGCTGAAAAAACGGCTGCGCGAAATGGCTGGTGAACTCATCAAGATTGCCGCACTGAGGCAGTTGCGCGAAGCCGACCCGCTGACGCCGCCTGCCGGTGCCTACGACGAATTCGTTTCGCGTTTTGCTTTTGAGGAGACGGAAGACCAGGACGCGAGCATCACGTCGGTGCTAGAGGATTTGGGTTCAGGCCGTCCCATGGACCGGCTCGTATGCGGCGACGTCGGGTTCGGCAAAACGGAAGTGGCGCTGCGCGCCGCCTTCGTTGCGGCGATGAACGGCTCACAGGTTGCCGTCGTCGTGCCGACGACGTTGCTTGCCCGGCAGCACTACCGGACCTTCATCGAACGCTTCAAGGGTCTTCCCGTGAAGATCGCGCAGGCTTCGAGGTTGGTGGGAGCAAAGGAGCTGACCGAGGTCAAGGATGGCATCAAGAACGGTCAGATCGATATTGTCATCGGCACGCATGCGCTGCTTGGAAAGACGATTACTTTCCCGCGTCTGGGGCTTCTAATCATTGACGAGGAGCAGCACTTCGGTGTCGGCCACAAGGAGCGGCTGAAGCAATTGCGCGAGGACGTGCACGTTCTGACACTCTCGGCAACGCCCATTCCGCGGACGCTGCAACTTGCGCTCACGGGTGTTCGCGAGCTTTCGTTGATCACCACGCCGCCCGTCGACCGGCTTGCCGTGCGCACGTATATCTCGCCGTTTGATCCGGTCATTCTTCGCGATGCGTTGCGCCGTGAGCGCTACAGGGGCGGGCAGACGTTTTATGTCGTGCCGCATATCTCCGATCTCGATGAGGTTTCCGAATTTCTGACCGAAGCCGTACCGGAATTGCGCGTCGCGCGTGCGCACGGCCAGCTCTCGCCTACCGAGCTTGAAGACATCATGACGGAGTTTTACGAGGGCCGCTATGACGTGCTGCTATCGACGCCGATTGTAGAGTCGGGCCTTGATGTGCCGAACGCGAATACGCTGATCGTGCACCGCGCGCATATGTTCGGACTGGCGCAGCTCTACCAGTTGCGCGGCCGCGTTGGTCGTTCAAAGACGCGGGCTTATGCATACTTCACGACGCCTCCGGGCAAGCCGTTGACCGAGGGGGCAGAGAAGCGCTTGAAGGTCCTGCATTCGCTCGATGCGCTGGGGGCGGGCTTCTCGCTGGCCAGCCACGACCTGGATTTGCGCGGGGCTGGCAACCTGCTTGGTGAGGAGCAATCAGGCCACATCCGCGAAGTGGGCTTTGAACTTTATCAGTCGATGCTGGAAGAGGCCGTTGCTGCGATGAAGGGCGGTGACATCGAGGGCTTGCAGGACCAGTGGAGCCCTGAGATTTCATTGGGGACGTCGATCCTGATCCCGGAAAGCTACGTCACCGATCTGCAATTGCGGCTTGGTCTTTACCGGCGATTGTCGAGTTTCGAGACGCGCGAGGACATTGACCTGTTTGCAGCCGAGCTGGTCGACCGGTTTGGAGAATACCCCGAGGAAGTCGATCATCTTTTGGACGTCATGGAGATCAAGGGGCTGTGCCGGCAGGCGGGGGTGTCGCGCGTGGATGCCGGGCCCAAGGGCGCGGTCATCACGCTGCATAACAATGCGTTTGCGAACCCAGATGGGCTGGTGCAGATGGTGGCTGCCTCTCGCGGCCTGATCAAGATCCAACCGGACCAGAAGCTTGTGTTCCGCGCCGAGTGGGATCTGGCTATCGACCGGCTCAAAGGTGTGCGCGGGTACATCGCCGAACTCGCGGAACTGGCGGGCAAGGCGAAGAAGGCTGCGTA
>CAYGRH010000150.1:6920-8055 GCA_964352165.1 uncultured Hyphomicrobiaceae bacterium
GGATCAGGTTCGCGATGCCAACTCGCTGCGGCGGATCTTGCCGTTAGGCGTTTTCGGCAGTGCCGTTACGATTCCGATCTCGCGGGGGCGCTTATAGTCGGCGAGATGCTTCGCGGCGAATGCGGTGATGTCGTCGATGGCAGGTACACTGCCGGGATCGGTTGGGACCACGCAGGCGACGATGATAGAGACGCCGGGTTTTACCTCGTGCTGGAAGCAGGCGGCTTCTGCGATATCGGGGTGTCGTACAAGAACAGCCTCGACCTCCTGTGGTGCGACGCGATAGCCGAGCACCTTCATGACGTCGTTGGCGCGTCCAAGATGCGTGACGTAGCCGTCCTCATCGATGCGGGCGCGGTCGCCGCCGATGAACCATTCGCCACGCCATACGCCGTGTTCCTCATCCGCCCTGTTCCAGTAGCCGAGCATCAGGCCAGGGTCCGTGCGGTGGACGGCAAGCATGCCCTCGCGGCCCGGAAGCAGGGGGGTGAGCGGGTCGTGCTCACTATCTTCGGCATCGGGCAGGATGGCGATTGAGCGGCCAGCCTGCGCTTTGCCTATCGTGCCGGGTCGGCGGGGGACGGACGGACCTGATGAGATATAGGTCGAGATCTCGCTCATCCCGAGCGCCTCATAAAGGTCGCGGCCCGTTGCCTCGCGCCATTCGTCGAATAAGTCCGGCGGCGGGGTTTCGCCTGCAATAAGCCCATGGCGAAGCCTGCCGAGGGCGTCGCGCGAGGGCTTTGCGTATTGGAGGATCTGGCGAAGCACGCCGGGCACTGCGGCAAACAAGGTGGCACCGGAGGCCGTTATGAGACGCGGCCAGACATCAGGCGTTTTTTCCCCGGTGTAGACGACGGCGGTGGCACCGATGGCCCAAGGATCGGTGAGGCCCGTGCCGAGCGTGTAGGTCCAGTTGAATGCGCCGGCATGAAGCATCGTGTCAGCCGACGTCATGCCGTACCAGCCCTCATACATCGGTTGCCGGCCCCAGGCCGCGCGATGCGCGTGAACGACGCCTTTGGGGCGCGCTGTGGTGCCGGACGTGTAGATCATGTAGGCGGGATCGTCTGCCGAAGTCTGCGCGTAGGTGCCTTGAACGGGGAAGTCCAGCATCTCGTTGATGGCTTCAGTG
>CAYGRH010000151.1:0-7969 GCA_964352165.1 uncultured Hyphomicrobiaceae bacterium
CGATATGCGTTTCATCAAGGCAAAGCGCGGACATGACTGTGTAGACTTTCGCTCCCTGTGTTTCAGGACTTGGAGGGAAGGTGTCATCATGAAAAGTACGGTCGAAAATCGCGGCCGCTTTGTTGCAGGGCAGGTCGAAGCGAGGGGCGTGCGCGACCCGCTCGTACTGGCTGCCATGCGCGATATTCCGCGCGAATTGTTCGTCCCGAAAGATTTGAGGTATGCGGCCTACGAGGATAGCCCGCTCCCGATTGGTTCGAAGCAGACGATCTCCCAGCCGTACATCGTGGCCTTCATGCTGGAGGCGCTCGCCCTTCGTGGCGGCGAGAAGGCTTTGGAAATCGGTGCCGGTTCAGGTTACGCGGCAGCCGTCCTGAGCAGAATCGCCAGTGAGGTCTTTACGATCGAACGTATCGGCAGCCTAGCCAAGACAGCCACGGAAAATTTGGCGGCTGCGGGGTGCACCAACGTACATGTGCGCCACGCCGACGGAACCGAGGGGTGGGCGGATGAGGGCCCCTTCGATGCGATTCTCGTTTCGGCAGGCGCACCGGATGTTCCCCGATCGCTGATGCGGCAGCTCAAGATCGGCGGGCGCATGGTCGTTCCTGTCGGTAGTGATCCGCGTGCGCAGGAATTGATCAGGATCTCGCGCACGGCAGAGGACGACTTCGAAAGCGAGGATCTTGCCGATGTCCGCTTCGTGCCGCTGATCGGCAAAGAGGGGTGGGAAAGCGAGGAGAGCGATTGGGAAACCAGGTCCCCGCGCGTCGTGCAAACGCGGCCTGCCGTCAGCGTCTCCCTGCCGGGCCTTCTCGCCAAGAACGGCGTTTCATTTATACGCCACGAGGACGCAGACCTCGCCCCGCTTCTTCAAAGGATCGGTGAAGCGCGTGTTGTGCTGATCGGTGAGGCAAGTCACGGCACGTCGGAATTCTACCAGATGCGCGCCAGGATCACGCGGGAGCTTATCGAGCAAAAAGCCTTTAATATTGTTGCAGCCGAGGCGGACTGGCCGGATGCCGGCCGTATCGACCGCTATGTCCGCAACCGCGATGTACCGGCTTCAGACTGGTCGGCATTCGCGCGGTTTCCCACGTGGATGTGGCGCAACGTCGAAACGCAGTCCTTCGTCGACTGGCTGCATCGACACAACGCAACGCGCGAGCACACAATGCGCACTGCGTTCTACGGTCTCGATCTCTACAGCCTTTACACTTCGGTCAGCGCCGTGATCGGCTACCTTGAGGCGGTTGATCCTGACCTCGCAATCACAGCGAGAGAACGTTACGGCTGCCTGACGCCGTGGCAGACCGACCCTGCCGCCTATGGGCGGGCGGCGTTGCGGGATGCTTACCGAAAGTGCGAGCGGGACGTTTCGCACATGCTGGTGGAACTGCTCCGCAAGCGGCAGGAATACGGGATCAGGGACAGCGAACGCTATTTCGATGCTTCGCAGAATGCCCAGCTGATCGTCAATGCAGAACGGTATTACAGGGTCATGTATTATGGTTCGCGGGCGTCATGGAACCTTCGTGACACCCACATGTTTGAAACTCTGAAGAGCGTTCTGGAATACCACGGGCCGCAGTCGAAGGCGGTAATCTGGGCCCATAATTCACACATTGGAAACGCAGCAGCGACCGAGATGGGACGCCGTGGCGAGCACAACATCGGGCAGTTGTGCCGGGAGCATTTTGGGGAGAGTTCCTATCACATCGGCTTCGGAACGAATGACGGGACGGTCGCCGCCGCATCCGTCTGGGATGGACCGATGGAGGTGATGAACGTGAGGCCCGCGCACGCTCAGAGCTATGAGCGCTTGTTTCATATGACCAATGCCCTGGGCCTAATTCTGCCGCTACGGCAGGGCTCAAGTGACGACTTGACCGACAGGCTCTGCAAGCCGCGGCTTGAGCGTGCCATCGGCGTGATCTACCGTCCGGAAAGTGAGCTTGCCAGCCACTATTTCGAGGCGGTTCTCCCGCGGCAGTTTGACGAATATATCTGGATCGACCGGACCAGCGCGGTGACGCAGCTTGACGTAATTGAGCTCCAGGGGCTTCCGGACACCTATCCGTTTGGGCTTTGAGGCAGGCCGTGTAAATGTCGATTGATCCGGCTGCTTGCAGACGTTGTGGAACATCATGGATTACAAAGATTATTACGCACTTCTGGACCTGGAAAAGAGTGCGACACAGGATGAAGTAAAACGCGCCTACCGCCAGCTCGCGCGAAAGTATCACCCCGACATCAACAAAGATGAAGGTGCGGAGGATCGGTTCAAGGAGATCGGCGAAGCCTATGAGGTCCTCAGCGATCCCGAGAAGCGTGCAGCCTACGATCAGTTGGGGAAAGGCTGGAAGCCGGGCCAAGACTTCCAGCCGCCTCCCGATTGGGATGCAGGTTTCGAGTTCTCCGGTGCCTCGCCCGGAGCCGCGCCTGGAGATCCGCATGATTATAGTGAGTTCTTCGAAAACCTCTTTGCCGGCATGCGCCGTAGCGAACACTCAGCGCGCAGCCAGCGCGAGTTTCATGCGCGCGGCGAGGATCATCACGCCAAGATCTTCATCGATCTCAGCGACGCGTTTTCGGGAGCGTCACGACAGATCATGCTGCGCGTACCGGAAGTCGACGAGGCAGGCCATCTCGTGCTGCGCAACCGCACACTAAATGTCCAAATCCCCAAAGGTGTCGGAGAAGGTCAGCACATACGGTTGAAGGGCCAGGGTTCGCCAGGAATGGGCAAACTTCCCGCCGGCGACCTCTACCTTGAGGTCAACTTCAACCCAGACAAACTGTATCGTCTGTCTGGGCGCGATCTCTTCATTGATCTTCCTGTCGCGCCATGGGAGGCCGCACTTGGCGCCAGCGTCAAGGTTCCAACCCCTGCCGGACCGATCATGCTCAAGATCCCTGCCGGGTCCTTCCAGGGACGGGAGCTGCGCGTCAAAGGGCGCGGTATGCCCGGAAAGCAACCCGGAGACCTCTATGCAGTCCTCAAGATCGTCTTGCCGCCTGCCGACAACGACGAGGCCAAGAAAGTGTATGAAGATATGGCGCGGGAGCTTTCGTTCGATCCCCGTGCAGATTTCGGAGCGTAACGAGCCATGACCGACAAATGGATTTCCGATGGAGCCGCAGAGATCGTCGACGCGACCTCGATATGCTCGCTCGATGAGGTTTGCGAAGCTTGCCAAGTGGAAGCAACGTGGATCGCGGAACTCGTCGAGCATGGAGTCATTGAGCCGGTCGATCAGAGGAGTCCGGCCTGGCAGTTTTCAAGCATCACTGTCGTTCGCGTCGCAAAAGCCAAGCGCCTTGAGCGCGACCTTAGTTTGAATACGCCAGGTGTGGCTTTGGCGTTAGAGCTGCTCGATGAGATCGAGGATTTGCGTTCGCGCTTGAAAGCGTTTGAGGCCGAACGCTAGCTCGCCACAATATCCGAAGTACGCTGTTCTACCGCCGGACGGCACGCCGATCCAACATATCGATACCCTTGCTTGGCGGCCCGATAGGTGAAAGGTTCCATCCCTCCAGTCGGAAGGGGCATGCGAAGCCCGATGCATTGCTGCAGAAGGGAATTCCAGATGTCCTCAGATGACACTTCCAATCGTGAGGCTGAGGACGACGTCAGCAGCGAAATCAGGAACATTCTGGACCGTATTCAATCTCTTGAGGTCGAGCTTGAAACCGCATTCGACAAGGTGCGCGAGGACCTGCGCTATCGGATTGAGAACAACAACTTCGTATTCGACGACGCCATCCTTCAGCTTCATCATCAAATCAAGGTGCGGCTCTGGGACTACGTCAAACAAGCCCGGCCGCTGGTCGTCCTGACGGCTCCATTTATCTATGGTCTCATCATTCCTTTAGTGCTGCTCGACATCTTCGTGTCGATCTATCAAGCGGTTTGCTTTCCCGTCTATGGCATCACCAAGGTCAAACGGGCCAACTACATCGTCTTCGACCGCGAGCGGCTGGCGTATCTGAATGCGCTGGAAAAACTGAACTGCGCGTACTGCTCATACGCTAACGGCTTGGTCGGGTATGTCCGGGAAATCGCCGGTCGGACGGAAAAGCACTGGTGTCCGATCAAGCATGCCCGGCGGCTTGCTTCGCCCCATGCGCAATATAAGGACTTCGTCGAATTCGGCGATGCCGAGGCCTATCGCAAGCAGCTCGATGAATTGAGCCGGAAGCTTTCTGGCACCAAAGACGACACACCCTGATGTTCCCTCGATGAATCTCGCTTCCATGGCAGGGGGCTCTTCGCATCGCGCCGCAAACAGATTGCCTGATCCTTCGGGAGTACCCGGCGGACATCGGCTGGCATTCCCTGGTCGCTGGATGCAGCCGCAAATGGCGGCAAGATCGTGCTGGATCACGATCGGCAGCCAAATTCATCGTGAACTCCCGTGAGGATCTGCGTCCCTTCTGAGACCGTTCTTGAAGTTGTGGAAAGTGCGTCCGAACACAACGCTCTTTTTCAAACCTGAAAGTGGTTTCCGCGCTCGGATAACCGCTGGATTCACTCAACCGGAGACACTCATGAAGTTTGCAAAAATGTTGCTTGTTGCAGCGATGATGGTTCTGCCATTGTCCGTTGCGCAGGCTGGCGCCAAAGACATCGTCGACGTGGCAGCGAGTGCAGGAAAGTTCAACACACTTGTCGCAGCGGTCAAGGCCGCCGACCTTGTCGATACCTTGAAGGGCGACGGCCCGTTTACGGTTTTCGCTCCGACCGATGAAGCTTTCGCCAAATTGCCGGCTGGCACGGTCGAGAACCTTTTGAAGCCCGAGAACAAGGACCAACTCGTAAAGATTCTGACGTACCACGTCGTACCCAGCAAGATCATGTCCAAAGATATTGCTGGCAAGAAAGCGGACGTTGCATCTGTCGAAGGAAGTAAGATCTCCGTCGATGCCACCGACGGGGTTACGGTTGATGGCGCAAAGGTCGTGACGGCAGACGTTGCAGCGTCCAACGGCGTCATCCACATTATCGATACAGTGATTATGCCCAAGTCCTAAGCACGATCGCCCGAGCGTTGAGAAGCCCAGCCAGTTCTAAATCTGGCTGGGTTTCTTCGGTTTTTTGGAGAACGATCAGGCAGGGCGGATCGCCTTTGTACGATCAGAGCCAGCCATGTCACTGAGGACCGTCAATGAATGCGTCGAAACCTATGTTCCGTCCCGTTGGCTCTAAAATTAGTGAGCCGACCGCTGCTCATTGCGCTCGCACTAAGACGAGCCCTTCTGCCAAACTGCAGGAGGTTCGGATCGGCTAGGCCGTGAGACCTGCCGTCAGCCGGCAGCTTTCGTCTCTTGTTGAAGCTCAAGCTGAATTGCCCATCACAAGCGGCCACTCACCCTCAATGCGCCTGGGCGTTGAGACTGGAAGAGTAGAGATCTGTAAACGACTTGGAGAGCTCGGCAATTCCGGCAATGGTAGTGTGTCACCGCTGTATAGAGCCCATTACGGTGATCCTCCCTCATTGCAGTAGTCCGACTCGAAGTATTGACTTGCCCCCGATGGAACTCACCCCGTTTCTGGTCCGGTGGTCATGCGACTTCCTGGAGCACTGGGCGCATCGATCATCGGCGGAACTTGATGCCGGCGCGGATTGGAACACCTCCACTCTGCAAGGGCGCCACTGGAACTCGACTACAGCCAAGAAGCATTTACACGATCGACCAGCACCGGCACCTTGCTGTGAGCGAGCACCTTCTGTGTCTCGCTCCCTAGCAAGACCGCTGCAAAGCCTTTCCAGCCATGCGCGGCCATGACAATCAGGTCGCAGTTTTTTGTGACAGCCATCTCAACGATCGCCTGCCAAGGACGATCAGTTTTCACGATCGCCGACTCGACCTCGATACCTGCAATTGCCGCCGCATCCGATACCTGAGAAATGATTTTTTCAGCGCGTGCTTTCACGCGTTTGTCGTAACCTTCCGGCGTCTTGCTGATCGCTGCCTCCCACAACGGCGACGCATCATAAGACAACGTCGCGGTCATCGCCGTCACCTTTGAATTCAGTGCCTTTGCAAGCGTCAGTCCATGCTTCAGGGACTGCTGTGACGCCTCAGAACCATCCGTAGCAATCAGGATGTGTTTGTACATCGGACGTCCTTTCGCAAGCCTTCCACCCGCGTCTTCTCAGATGGTCGATCATCTGTTGCTCAACTTCGTTCAAACGACGTCATTTTCACTCATCGTGCGTTGACAAACGTCAATGGCCTTCAACTAGGTTTCAGGCATCCTGGCGATTGCGATTGCAAACAGTGACAAGCGACAGTCATCGACAGAGCCATGCTGAGAAGGCCGCTACTCACCACTCAAGAGGTTGCCGATCTCGTCAAGGTGACCGAACCGACCGTGCGGACCTGGATCCGCGAAGGGAAACTGCGCGGCATTCATATCAGTCGTGAATGGCGCGTCGCGGTCAAGGATCTGGAGGCCTTTTTGGAGGCGCGCGCGACAACCGTTGTGCTTCCGGGCAAATGCGACGAACGGACCCCAAAACCGCAATCATCGACCTGTGCGAATGCGAGCAAGGGCAACGTGAAGCCGGAAGGGAAGCGGGCGCCAAACAAAAAGACCGAATAAAGAACTGTCGGTCATTTGCGCACCTTCGACGTCATTATCGCGATGCAGTTCTCAGAACGCCGTGACAACCGCCAGCAGTGCATTCCAGCCTAACCAACGCTCGCATCGGATTCACAAAACAGTCAGTTTACGACCTGGAGCGATGACATCTCATGAACCCCAAGCTCCTGGCCGCTCTTTATTTGGGCGTTACGCTTTCTCCTTTGATGGTCGCTCAATCGCTCGGGTTCGCGCCGCGAACATTCTGGGATGAGGTGGCGACCGGGTTGGGGCTTCTGGCCTTGGCAATCTTGATCATGGAATTTGTCCTATCCGGCCGCTTCCGAGCAATCTCAGGCCGTGTTGGGATGGATGTGACCATGCGGTATCATCAACTCCTGGCACGTACAGCCGCCGTGTTCCTCCTCTTGCATCCATTGCTCTATCAGACCGGGGTCGCCAACTATCCGATGCCGTCAGATGTGACGAGGAAGCTGACCATCGGTCTGGATATATGGTCGTTTTTTTCCGGGCTTACTGCTTGGCTCTTGACGTTTCTGCTGATCGTATTCGCAATCTTCAGAGACCAGGTAAAATTTAGCTACGAAGCATGGCGCCGCTGGCACGGAGTTGGCGCGATAGTGATCGTCGGCCTGTCTGCTCATCACGCGATCACAGCGGGACGCTATTCTAGCCAAACCCAAATGGTTTGGCTCTGGGGCTCACTGCTGACTGTTGCGCTCCTCTCGGTTGCATGGGTTTATTTGGTGAGACCTTACCTGCAGCTGCAGTCGCCCTACGTGGTCAAATCGGTGAAAAGGATCGCCCTTAAAACCTGGGAAATCATCATCTCTCCCAAAGGAAGCCACAGGCTCGATTTTGAAGCCGGTCAATTCGTTTGGCTGAATGTTGGAAACAGCCCCTTCTCGCTATTCGAAAATCCTTTTTCGATTAGCACGGCGCCGGCGCAAGGCCCGGAGTTGGGTTTCGTCATCAAGGAACTGGGCGACTTTACTGCCGGCATCGGAAATGTGCAGCCAGGAACAACCGCATACATTGACGGCGCGCACGGCAACCTGACATTGGCGAACCGCAGTGGAGACGGCATTGCCCTTATTGCCGGCGGCGTCGGGATTGCTCCATTGATCGGCATTCTGCGGGAGCTGGCAGCGAACAAGGATACAAGAACGACTATCCTCGTTTATGCGAACAGGACTTCAGAACAAATCGCTTACGCGCAAGAACTGGAAGCGCTGGCCAACATATTGAAACTGAAACTCGTGCACGTTCTCGCCGAACCGCCCCTTCAATGGCACGGTCACAGCGGTCTCGCGGATGAAGCCCTGATGAAGGAATTATTTTCGTTCGATGGCGCCGAGA
>CAYGRH010000152.1:0-7948 GCA_964352165.1 uncultured Hyphomicrobiaceae bacterium
CCACAAAGGTTGCGACGGTTTCGTCCTCGTGGCCGTCGAAAAGCTGAAGCAGCTCTTCGAGATCGGACGCAGCTTTCTTTGCACCTGCGGCTTCGCAGATGTCCTCGATTTCTGAGATGGCTTCCTTAAGCTCCTTGACATTCATGGAGCGGATCCTTCTTCAGCGCACAGATCAATTGTCATCCCCCACACCAGCACCGGAGGCACCGAGTGGACGCAACAATGTCCCTTATTGCTTAGTGCGATTCGCAAGTTTGATCGTCTGCTTCACATAGGCGCTAACAGTCTTTGTCTTATGTTGCATTAGAAGGTTGGCTAGATTTTGTAGTGCGTCGGCCCGGTCCGAAGCGCCAGCCCGCTTGTTAAGGGCTGCTGCGCTCTTGAGGACTCCGCAAAGCTGTTCAACTTTCATTTGGTACTCCGAACCCGATACGCTGAGCGATTTCATCTCCGAGGGGGTTCATGATCCCCTCTCTAAACATCCGGTCATTGAGGTAAGCGATCTCTTCGCCGGCTGCACCCGATAACGCCGAAAGGCGCGGGATGTGCCTATCAAAAATATGCGGCTTCCCAATCAATGGAGTAAGATCTCTTGTTATGCTCGCCACTGCGTCTTTTTCGCTATCATTGAGAGTTGCGCGGCCAGCCAAGTTGATGACAATTCCCGCCACTGCCAAGGCCGGGTTCAACGATATCTGTAGATCCTTCACGTGCCTCATGAACCGCCCGACAGACTGGGCCGACAGCATATCGGGTACGGTCGGAATCAAAATGTAGTGGCTGGCGCAGAGTGCGTTAATGGCCGATGTCGTTAGGCGTGGTGGCGTATCCAATAGGATGACGTCGTATTGAGCTTGAACTTCTGGAGAGAGCAGGACTGGTCCCAAGTGGAACCTGATATCAGTATCGATTTCTTCGAGCAGCCATCGCAACAACAAGCGGTTTTCCAAGCTGTATAATTCATAGTTTGCTGTAATTATACTGGATTGTGGGAGCACAGGTTGAAGATGCTTAGTAAGCTTCAGAAGTTCCTCTCCCGTTGCGGCTCCAGAGAGCAGATCATTTGCCAGGGAACCGGCATAAGGAATACCCGCGGATCGCAACATTGCCTGTGAAAGTGAGCCCTGGTAGTCCAGATCAATTAGCAAACACCTCTTGCCCAAACGCTTTTCGAAGTAGGCTGCCAAGTTGGCGGTTAGAGTTGTCTTACCCACGCCCCCTTTGTGGTTGGCAATCGAAATGATCTTCGTGCGACTCCGAGCCAATAAATCAAAATACTTGGGCGGAGGAATTTCAGGGTGTAGGCGCCAGAGCTCGTCCTCGTCAGCGAGCATTGCTTCTCGCACGGCCTCATACTTTGTGAGTCTGATTTTCGCTGTCCGCCGTTCCTCATCGCATACCTTCAGCTTTTCGAGTTCGGCGTCCTTTTCCTTTTCAAGATCGTTGGCTCGAGCCTTCAATTCGAAAAACTCAGGGTTGAGCAACTTTTCTACTACTCGCCTAACAAAATAGCCCGTAGCGATCCCCGTGCCGAGCAAGCTTAGAACCGTTTGCCATGGCTCGAGCCTCGCAATGTATTCAAAAATCGTCATCATTTCCCCCAACGCAATACCCACCGTCAGCATAACCTATATGTGTGTTTCTTCGTGCGCTAGATGCTTCGCGCCCTGAGGGATTGGCGCCTGCCACCTTGTTGGCAACGTCACGTGCGCCAGCGCTTCCGCCGCGGAACGGGGGTCCACCATCTAGCGTTCTGCGGCTAGGTCGCGTATTCCAACTGGACTTGCACTAGCTTTGGCCCACACGGAACCCCACGCGTGATCCCTATTGGTACGAACGTCCTGTTGCGCAATGGCCCGGTGGTCGTGTGGGGGCTGATCGCGCTCAACGTTGCAGCATTCATGGTGCAGCTGACACTCGATCAGGCGGCAACCCAGCGCTTTCTAATGGAATGGGCGCTGGTTCCGCGGCGGTATTTTTTCTGGGATTGGGCGCAAACGCAGGGCCTATCACCGACCGATTTCACGCCATTCATCACCAATATGTTTTTGCACGGCGGCTTTCTGCATATCGGGTTCAATCTTTGGACGCTCTATGTGTTCGGTCCCGCTCTGGAAGATCGGCTGGGGCCGTCGCGCTTTCTCGGGCTCTATCTTGTTTCGGGACTGGCAGCAGGTGCGGCGCACGCTGTTTTCAATGCATCCTCGCCGATCCCAGCACTCGGCGCATCAGGCGCGATTGCCGGCATCATTGCGGCCTATGCCACGCGGTTTCCCTATGCCTGGATCAATGTCGTATTGCCCGTCGGGATTTTTCCGGTTTTCTTTTCGGTGCCTGCTTTGCTGTTTGCTGGCGGTTGGTTTTCCCTGCAGATCCTGCAGGGCACGACCGAACTCCTTTCTCCCTCGATGGGCGGAGGCATCGCGTGGTGGGCGCATATCGGCGGCTTCCTCGCCGGCTGGGCGCTATTGAAACCGCTTGACCGGTTGGGGCGCGGTGGCAAGCCTCCGTCTCCATGGTAGCCAGGCCATTTTTGATTGGCGCACAATTACTTTGATGCCGGTCAAGGACGACGGTGGGGCTTTTTCGATTTATGATCTGCGAAGGGGGTGGTGGACTGAGATGGTTTGGGTGCTGAGATGAAACGTATATTGGTCGCCTTCGCCTCCAATGAGGGGCATACGGAGCACATTGCCCACCACGTCGCGCGGCGCCTTGAGGATCGGGGGTTGATCGTCCGCCTGATCAATTTGAAGTCTGATGGCAGCGAAGCGGGTGCGGATGATTGCGACGCCACCATTATCGCAGGCTCTATTCATCGCGGCCGCCACGATGCGCTCTTGTCGGGATTCTTGATGCGGCACGGGCCCGCCATCCGCCAACACCCCAGCGCCTTTTTGTCGGTGAGTTTGTCGGCCGCCTCGCATGACCGCGAGGAGATCGCTGCGCTCGATGAGCTTGTTCAAAAGCTTCTGTTTGAACTGGGATGGCATCCAGATGCCATTGAGCACGTGGCCGGAGCCATTCTCGATCGGCAACTCAACATGATCGAGAAGTTCATTCTGCACCGTGCGGCAGAGTCTCACGGCGAGGTGCTTGATCCCTCGGGGAATACCGATTTTACCGATTGGGGCAGGCTCGATGAATTCGTCGATACGTTTGCCAGCACAATTGAGACGGCCGACGTCGCGGCCGAATAAGCGACCTCGTGTTTCGCGTAAAGGTTGAGTTCGATAAGTGCCGCGTGAAAATGGGCGGGACTCAGCTTTTAGCGTTCTGCTGGGCGTTGGCACCGTAAGCCTTGAAGCGTTCCAGCATCTCGGCCATCTCGCCGTCGCTCAGAACGACCGGCTTGCCAAGTGTCAGCACCTTGTAGAACTGCTCAGCCAGGATCTCGACTTCGCGGGCAAGTTCCAGCGCGCCTTCAAGACTTGTGGAAATGGCGATCTGCCCGTGATTGGCCATCAGGCAGGCATCGCGTTCGGCAAGCCCCTTGGCGACGTGCCCGCTCAGTTCCTCGGTGCCGAATGTGGCGTAGGGAATGAGGGGGATGTCCTTGCCGCCGGCCATTGCCACCATGTAGTGAAACGCCGGAATGGACTTGTGCGCACACGCCAGCACGGTCGCGTGCAACGAGTGCGTATGGACAAGCGCTTGGCGGTCGGGTCGGGCCTCGTAGGCTGCAAGATGAAAACGCCATTCGCTCGACGGCTTGGGTTTCGGCTTTGCCGGTGCGCCGTCTGCGCCGACAAAGACCACGTCAGACGGCTTGATGTCGTCATAGGCCATCCCGGACGGCGTGATCAGCATGCCGTCCTTCCAACGCATGGACACGTTGCCGGAGCGGCCGGGCGACAGGCCGCAACGGCTCATTTCCAGTGCAGTGGCGATGACCAGTTTGCGGGCAGCAAGCTCGGTCATTCCACGTTTTGCAGGTCTACCGCCGGCTGGCGACGTCTTTTCTTTCGGGCGGCGCGCTGTCGTTGCGGTGGCGGCCATCACTTGTGCTCCGGGTAGAGGCCCGCCAGGCCGTCGCGCGTGGCTGGGCAGACGCCGCGTTCGGTGATGAAGCCAGTCACCAGCCTTGCGGGCGTGACGTCGAAGGCCGGATTGCCTGCCGGTGATCCGGGAGCTGCGATCTCAACCGTGACAACGCTGCCGTCTTCGAGACGTCCGGGCATTTTCAAGACTTCGTCGGGCGAGCGCTCCTCGATGGGGATCGTCATGCCGTCGGAGATTGTCCAATCAATGGTCGTGTACGGCAAGGCGACATAAAACGGGATGTCGTTGTCGACGGCTGCCAATGCCTTGAGATAGGTGCCAATCTTGTTGGCGACATCGCCTTCAGCAGTCACGCGGTCCGTTCCCACGATGCAGATGTCGACCTTGCCATGCTGCATGAGATGGCCCCCGGCATTATCGACGACGATGGTATGCGGCACACCGTGCGCGCCAAGTTCGTAGGCCGTCAGTGCTGCGCCCTGGTTGCGGGGGCGGGTTTCGTCGACCCAGACGTGGACGGGGATGCCTTTGTCATGAGCCTGATAGACGGGCGAGGTCGCAGTGCCCCAATCGACGGTGGCGATCCAGCCGGCGTTGCAGTGGGTCAGCACGTTGACCGGTTCGCCGGGCGCTTTTTTAGCCGCGATCTCCTCGATCAGCTTCAGGCCGTGCACGCCGATCAACCGGCAGGTTTCAACGTCCTCGTCGCACAACGTGGCTGCGCGCGCGTAGGCTGCGGCGAGGCGCTCCTCACGCGGCAGATTGCGGACGGCTGCCATCATCTCATTGAGCGCCCAGCGCAGGTTGACGGCGGTGGGCCGCTGCTCGGCCAGAAATGCGACGGCTGCCTCAAGCGCATCATCGGAAGCGTCTTTCTGTAAGGCAAGGCATACGCCATAAGCCGCCGTCGCGCCGATCAGCGGAGCACCGCGCACCTGCATGGTCTTGATCGCGCGGCCTGCTTCTTCGACTGTGCTGAGACGGGTTATGACAAACTCATGCGGCAGCCGCGTCTGATCGATGATCTCGACGGCTGCACCATCTTCGGCGAGCCAGATGGTGCGAAAGTGCCGGCCGTTGATTTTCATGTCTGTCCTCAGTGCGTGTGTTTGGCTCTAGTCGTTGCGGGGAATGGCAGCACCGAGCGGAATGGCGATCGTTTCATCCAATTCGCATGCTTTGCAGTTCAAGGCGTACCACTCGGCATGCGGTCGTGCCGATCGATCTATGACGACGAGGCCGGGTGCACCGCACAGCGGGCAGGCAATGTCCGTTGCCGCCTCGGGACCGCCCGCCTGCCAGTCGGTGATGGCACGGCGGGCAGCCGAAAGTTCATCCGGCGATGTCAGGCGGCGAGAGGGTTGGTTCATCGCTTCCTCCCGATCCCGTCGCAATCAGCGGTTCAGTGACCGCCGAAGGCCATGAGGGCATGGCTTGCCACGCCGTGCGCTGTCAATTTTGCTGTACCACCGAGATCGGGCAAATCAATCACGAAGGCTGCGCCGACGATCTCGCCGCCGGTCTGCCTGATCAACTTTGCTGCTGCTTCGGCCGTTCCGCCGGTGGCGATCAGATCATCGACGATCAGGATGCGCTGGCCCGGCCTGATGGCATCTTCGTGGATTTCGATGACATCCACGCCGTATTCGAGCGTGTACTCCTGTCCGATGGTCTTACCGGGCAGCTTTCCCTTTTTGCGAATGGGAATGAACCCGCAGCCGAGCCGGTCTGCGATTGCCCCACCCAGGATAAAACCACGAGCTTCGATGCCGGCCACGGCGTCGATGGGCAGCGTACGGTAGGGTTCCGTCATTTGTGCGATGGTTGCCTTGAAGCCAGCAGAATCGGCAAAAAGCGTCGTAACATCGCGGAACATGATGCCGGGCTTGGGATAGTCCGGAATCGTACGGACCAGGCTCTTCAAATCAGTCAAGATCACCTCCACGTCAAAATTGTCCGGCAAAGTAGCAAGTTCAACGTGTCGGCGGTAGACAGCCGCGGTCACGTAACAGTGGGCTTTTTCCCAGTTTACGGCCGTTTGGTCACGGGTTTTTCGTGCCGGATCGGCCGGGGCATGAAGCCCGCAATACGCCGGGAGCGGCGAATCGCACTAGCTTCGTGTTGAGGGTGCAATTTCGGCATTGTCACGCTGAGAGGTTCCTTTGCACTAAGTCATTGAAAGACAACTTCGATTTTTGCGCCCTCTGGGAGGTGGCGTGGCAATGGCTCAGATCGATTATCCGCTTTCGGCCGATGAAGGGCCCGACGACCTGCCGATAACGCTACGGCGCGAGCGGGACGCACGCGAGCGCGAGGCCCGGGAGCGGGCTGCGCGCGAACGCGGCGAGCCGGACTTTGGGGATGGTTCAATGAGCAGCTATGCGGCGAGCAGCGCTGCCGGCAGCCAGGCCGCAACGCGCGTTCATTACGCCGATGAACCGGTGGCAGCCGTCGTCAAGCGATTCGACGTTCCTTTTTTCCGGCTCGTGTTCTTCTTCCTGAAAGCTGCTGTTGCGGCTATTCCGGCAATCATTCTGCTGATGGGCCTTATCGTTCTGGCCGGCAGCGTGATGCAGAGCTATTTCCCTTGGCTGATGAAGATGCAGGTCTTCATTCATTTCCCGCAGTAGCAGGCCGGACTTAATGGCGTTCGGAGCTGTTTGAGCCAGCGATTCAAGACGTTGCTTGGCGCTGTGTTGTGTGTGCGGCTTCGCGTCACACAGACTTCTGATTTATTTGATTCAACGGCGACGGAAATTGGCGCAATCGTTCGTTACTGCATCAGGGCCATAGAAGCGGCTCGGAACAGTTCAAAGGAACTCATCAATGCGTCATCTTATTTTGTGTGCGGCCAGTGCTGCGATGCTTTCGGCTGCCGGTGCCACGCCGTCGCTGGCTCAGAAATGGGTCGAGCTTGGATCGCGATCTGTTGCTGATCACACCGAAACCGATGTCATCAGCGCGAGGGGCGATGGGCGCTTTTCGGCGATCCGCCTCTGCGTTAAGCGCCGGGCCGTCGCCTTCAAGGACCTCGATGTCGTTTACGGCAACGGTAGGCCGGACGATCTGAAGATCCGCCGCCGCATCGGCCCCGGGCAATGCACGCGCGCCATCGACCTCAAAGGCAACCGTCGCAAGATCAACCGCATCGTGATGCGCTATGAGACAATCCGCGACAAGGGCCCGCAGGCTGTCGTGACCGTGTACGGTCGCCGCTGAGACCAGCGCTAGACCAAAGAATAGCCGGCCGTGCCGCGTGGCATGAGTCGGCTATTTTATTACGCGGCTGTTCGATCGCCGCGCCTAAAGACGGGTCAACCCTTTTTCTTCTTGGCCGGCGGCAGATCGGTGCAGACGCCTTCGAAGACTTCGGCGGCCATGCCGATGGATTCGCCGAGCGTGGGGTGCGGGTGGATTGTCTTGCCAATGTCGACTGGATCGGCCCCCATTTCGACGGCAAGGCAGACCTCGCCGATGAGGTCTCCGGCGTGTGTGCCGACGATACCGCCGCCGATGCAGCGGTGGGTTTCCTCATCGAACAGCAGCTTGGTGAAGCCTTCGTCGCGTCCGTTGGCGATGGCGCGACCGGAGGCTGCCCACGGGAACATCGACTTGCCGTACTTGATGCCTTTCGCCTTGGCCTGTTCTTCGGTCAAGCCAGCCCATGCAATTTCGGGATCGGTGTAGGCAACAGACGGAATTTGTTTGGCGTCGAAAGATGACTTCTGGCCTGCCGCGGATTCCGCTGCGACGTGAGCTTCATGCACGGCCTTGTGCGCCAGCATCGGCTGGCCGACGATATCGCCGATGGCAAAGATATGCGGCACGTTCGTTCGCATCTGCAGGTCCGCTTCGATAAAGCCGCGGTCGGTGACGGCGACGCCTGCCTTGTCGGCATCGATCAGCCTGCCGTTGGGCGAGCGCCCGACGGCCACCAGCACCATAT
>CAYGRH010000153.1:0-7944 GCA_964352165.1 uncultured Hyphomicrobiaceae bacterium
TCCAAGCCATCAATTACCTTAGTCCAGGAAAAGTCTCTGGACGCATTCTTTTTGCCAGTCGCCGCGGCATCGGTCCGCTGCGCCGCCCAGCCTTCCTGCACTCCGCCGGCCAGACAGCCCTCATCACCAGCCGCCCACCTGCGAACATCGATGTTGAAGGATTCTTCTTGCGATTTCGGCAAGCGGAAGTTCTGAATATCCACGCTCGCTGAACCCATAAGCGGACTGATAGTGACGAGGACCACCCGCCGGCCGAGCGCATTTTCCTTCTGCTTGCCCTGCTCATGAATGCTGATCCGCGATACGCCGCCCTTGCGTTCCGGCTCGCTTTCCGCATCGAAGATATGCGTATCCTTTAAAGGGCCATGCGCACCCAGCCAGCATGTCAGGATCCCACGTGCAACGCGTGTGTAGACCTCAAGTGGCGTGCCTTTAGGTTGAGGCGCACCTTCCGGAATGGGAAGCGAGATCTTCGGCAATTCCAGCGTTCCCGTGGAGATTGCTCCGGGCAATTGCGCGCCGCACCCGCCGATAGCAATCACCGCGGCAATCCACGCCGCCATCGCCGCGGTTTTGCGCGCATCACGTCTCGAACCGATGGGATTGTTCAAGTTCATATGGACAATCAAAAAGCGCGAAGTTCAACTAAGTCGGTAAAACTGCAGTTGCCGGCCAAAGTGGGCTTCCGGCAAATGCCCGTTGGCCCCCAGCACATCCTGCAACCCAAGCATCGCGGCCATGCGTGCCACGGCGCACAACTCTTAGCAACCGGGCGCCCCCGGAAGTGCTGGAAAAACCCAATGATGGTGCCCGCAAATCCACGCACCATTTTTAGCTACCAGAATGACATGGAACGGTGCTCCCGTCGGAGCACAGGAGAAGATGGCCAACAAGACGGTAGCGATTCCAGTCTTTGCCGCAAATCAGCCCATGAGCCGCGCATGTATACGCAAAGTGACGGATGCATTTGCTCAAACGCCAAGCGGGCCCTGCATCAAAGCAGTGCCCGCTTGAAAATCTCAATAAAGACCGCAAATGCGGCGCGGCGAATTCCACCACGCAGGATTATTGGCGATTTGGTTCGGTTCAGCGCATCGAAGCGGCAGCCGGCCGCTCGTTGCGGCGACGGCCTGCACTTGCCTCTTCACGGGATTCACCCGCCTGCGCCCGGTTGAAGCTTTCTTCGGCTTCATCGCGATCCTTTACGGCCGCTTCCAGTTTTGTGCGCAACTCGCCTGACGATGACAGAAGGTTGTCCCTCCGCTGAGCAGCCGAGCGGGCGAACGTCGAATACGCAAAGTGCGCCGCGTCCCTGATGCCTGTCCGGTCTTCCTCGGCTTTGATCTGTCGATCCAGATCCGAAGCCATCTGCTCGAAATCCAGGATCATGCTCTCAAGGTCCGCGACTTTGCGAGCCTTCTCGTCGATTTCAAAACGCCTAAGCCGCATTGCTGCGTCGCGTGGTTTCATGGTTCGATACCCCTAACTCAATTCGAACGTGCGACCTGCTTCGATACAAGTAACGTGCCATGTGCGAGATCGCTTCGCGCAGGGTGATCATTCGTCGTTATAACCTGCTACTGCATAAGCAAATCGTCAAGACGGTCGACCGAAAGTCGCTCAGTTGATGTATTGTGGCATAGGCCATTTAACGTTGCGCTAAAGACACGATTAAACCTGTTCAGTGTGCAGAAAGCTATTCGTGGCCAAAAAGGGGCATGAGCGGGCTAGGGCAGCGCCGCGAATAATGTTACTTGTTGAGATATCGCGTTTTCAGGTTGGTCGGCGGCGAATCGATCACCCCTCTGGGCTCGGCCTTCTACAGCGCCAGGCCGGAGTCCTCAGACCGTTATCGCCGCCATTATTAGGTATTGCAGGCCAGCCGCAGTAGCGTCCCGGGGGCTTAAACACACAATCTGATCGGTTTTCTCGGTGAACATCCGTTTGCCGGAAGCTGGAATTGTTGTGTCGAAGACAGTCGGCTTTTCCCAGTTTTACTGGGAAGGTCCGGAGTTCCACTATTCGGTTATCGAGGCGTTTCTCTCGACCCCAGAAGTTAGTTGGTAGACGCAAGACAAAATTAAGAATTGTTAAACCTCTGAGGTCTAAATTCTTAAGCGATGATTTAGCTAGAGAAGAAAGTCGCGTTCTCTTCAAACATCGGGGCAGCGGTCCTGGCGCACGCTGGGGAAGAGAGGAAATTGGAAATGCGGGTCCTTCTAATCGAAGACGACAGTGCCACGGCGCAGAGCATCGAACTGATGCTTCAATCCGAGGGCTTCAACGTTTACATCACTGATCTTGGCGAGGAGGGGGCAGACCTCGGCAAGTTGTACGACTACGACATTATTTTGCTTGACCTGAACCTCCCTGATATGTCGGGATATGAGGTACTTAAGGCTCTGCGCGTAAGTAAGGTCTCAACGCCGATCCTTATTCTGTCGGGTCTAGCTGGGATTGAGGACAAAGTCCGCGGTCTTGGATTTGGTGCCGACGACTATATGACGAAGCCGTTCCATAAGGACGAACTCGTGGCACGCATCCATGCCATCGTGCGTCGCTCCAAGGGCCACGCACAGTCGGTCATCGAAACCGGCACCTTGAAAGTTAACCTCGACACCAAAACGGTCGAAGTTGGCGGTCAGCGCGTGCATCTGACCGGTAAAGAATACCAGATGCTTGAGTTGCTCTCCTTGCGTAAGGGCACGACCCTGACGAAGGAAATGTTCCTCAATCACCTGTATGGCGGCATGGACGAGCCGGAACTCAAGATCATCGACGTCTTCATCTGCAAGTTGCGCAAAAAGCTTCAAGCGGCAACCGGCGGTCAGCACTACATTGAAACGGTATGGGGCCGCGGATATGTTCTGCGCGATCCCGATGATGAGACGGCAGCAGCCTGATCGTCTGATTGATTGGCATGTACTAAGTCAACGACTAGAACGGCGGGGCCTCGTGCCCCGCTTTTCTTTTTTGCACGTCCTGGCAGCTCTGGAACAACACCTCCGTCAATCGCGGTCAGTCAGAACGATTTGCCGTCCCGAATGACCTGGCAGGAACCGCACTCTGTCTGCAAATTTCTGGTTTCCCGAGCACACGCCGCTTTGCACCATGCCGGTCATTCCGCTACAGCACTGTCACGATATCCCACGCGCACATCAAACGACTGGCGCAATCCGGCATCCTCCTGAACCGGATGCCCCGTGACACTGAGGTTGAAGGCCGATGACCGAAGACAAAAAACCCAAACTCAATGCCGCAATTGTGCAGGTCACGCCATTCCAGCAGAACTGCGCTCTTCTTTGGGACGATGAGACCAAAAAGGGTGCTGTCATCGATCCCGGTGGCGATATCGACAGAATTAAAGACGCCATCGCGCAGGTCGGCATGACCCCGGAAAAGATCTATCTCACACACGGCCATATCGATCACGCCGGCGGAGCAGAAGAGCTTCAGGCGGCATTGGGCGTGGACATCGTGGGTCCGCATCGCGACGATCAGTTTCTGCTGGACGGGCTGGAGGCCCAGGGTCGCGAATACGGGTTCCCCGCTCGCAACGTCGCTCCGACAAGCTGGCTCAGCGAGGGCGACAAGTTCGATATCGCCGGGCATGAGTTCGAAGTGCTGCATTGCCCGGGCCACTCACCGGGCTCAGTTGTGTTCGTCAATCGCGCCCACAAATTGATCATCATGGGCGATGTCTTGTTCAACGGCTCAATCGGCCGCACGGACTTCCCCTACGGCAACCACGATAACCTGATCAACGCCATCAAGACGAAGATCATGCCGCTCGGCGATGCTTACGTATTTCTTTGCGGACACGGCCCAGGAAGCTCGCTCGCGGTCGAAAAGCGCACAAATCCGTTTCTGCGCTAATTAGATCACAGCACGGCGCTTGAACACTGAAGCGCGACACCACCAACAATCTCCAGTGCCAAGCTGAAGATCCAGTCCTGGTTTCAGTATCTGATGCCGAGATCAAGGCATCCGAATATACCGCACTCCTGAGAGAGTCCGGCCCGGCCGTCCTGGCGGCCTTCCCAGAAATCAACGGTCTCGACGCGCAGCGTTTCCGAGCAGCTCCGGCGGCAATACTCCCAGGTTCCTCCAGGCAACCTCACCTGCGGCCCAAGCCGTGTATGCCTGACCGGCCCGGACACGCTACCGTTGCCAAATCGGCTCTCGGCAACGACGTATCCCTTGGAGTAATCACGGTCGAGCCGGTTGCGGTATCCGGCATCCGCCGGCAGCGCCAACGTCAGCCCGGTCGCAATAGCGAGGCCGGCAATTACAAGATTGCGAACGATCATGATGATCTCTCCGTTGTCCTACCGTGCCGCCGTCGGCGTTGCCGGGCAGCATGTAAACTTTCAAGATGGATGATAGCACGCCTGAACGGAATTCCGACCGGCCCGCTTTGGTCTCATGCTTGCCCAAACCTGTGCGCCAGCCGTCCGCATGCCGACGTTATCGCCGACGCATGCTGATGGTGACGCCACCCATGCCACCGCCGGCAATCGAAACCCGCTGGCTGTTGCCATTGACATTCATTGTCAGCGTGCCGGTGATCGAACCGCTGATCGACAGGCGCACCGAGTTCGGGCTCGACGATCCCGATACGCTGCCGCCCGCGTTGAACGTGCGCTCCTCCCAACTACCGACTACGCGACCGCCGGCATGGCTCAGCCCTGCGCGCATTTCGATCTTGTTGGAGGCGCTGGCGCAACGGATTGCAACGCCAAGCCCATTTCCGCCCTTGCGCTCGGTGTAATAGCCGTTGCAACGGATCTTCTCGCGCTTGCCGTTTTCCAGGCGAACGGTTCCCGATCCGCTCCACGTTCCGATAAATTTCGAAAACGCACCTGCCGCCGATGCCGGCTGATGACCGGCCAGCAGAACACAGGCGGCAAGGCTTGCCGCCATGAACGATGTGGTAAAGCCTCGCAAGTTTATCGTCATGTCATTCCTCTATCTCGGCGAATCGCCATTGATATTGGCTCTTGCCGTTAAACACCACTACGTTCGCGAATGCGATCCTAGTTCGGTCACAGCAGATCAAAAAATCGATTTGGCTGCTTGATTTGCAGGAAGCCCTTGACCGTCAGCCACTGTGTTCGACATCCGCACGCTGCCAGCCGGATAATCAGTGTTCGCACTCGAGAAAACGAAGAGCACAGGTGATGCGATGAATGACGCAGACATTCGGGCCTTTCATCAAAGGTTGACGGCGCGACAGCTCGAACTTGTCGAGTTGTCCCGGATCTCGCAGGGCCAACGAGATGCTGTTGAGCTGGATCAGTCAAGCGTCGGCAGGGTATCGCGCATCGATGCAATTCAGAACCAGGAGATGGCATTGGCCAATGCCCGCACCCGGCAAGCCGAACAGCAGCGCATCGCGGCAGCTCTAAAGCGGATCGAGGCAGGCGACTACGGCTACTGTATTGCTTGTGGTGAGGATATCGCCTTGCGCCGGTTGCAATCGGATCCTTCGCTGGCAACCTGCATTGCCTGCGCCAAGTAAAGTCCCTTCGTTACGCCCACCGACCATTCAGACCCACGCGTCAAAGTGAGTTAGCAAAACGCATGAATGCCTCTAGCAACGGAGCGTCATGGAACTCCTCGATGGACGTCACTTTTCCATCCTGGACATCCATCACCAGTCGCAACCGCCCCGAAAAAATCTCGCCGCTATTCCGGTGCTGAACCATGATCTCCACACGCGCCCTCACCTGCTTACCGTGAGACACAATCTCCATCGGGCGGAAGAGCTTGTATGCAAAGCACTCGATGAGTTGCTGGAGACGAATTTTGATCGCAGCAATGCCCTGCACCTTTCCCGCTAGCGGAAGTGCGGCCCGATCAACGTGAATGATCCAGACGCAGTCGTCTGCGAACAAGGCGAGAGTGCCTGCAATATCGTTGGTGGACCACGCCATGAGAACGGTTCTCACGACGCTTTCAGGGTCCTGACTCATGTTTGGCCCCGTCTACGCGAAAAAGTGGATGTCAATCAGGGCGAGGATGGGATGCGTCGATGTATAAATAGGCCCCGTCGATACGACCCGAATAGTGGTCTAAACAATGTGTCTCGTCATTATGAATACTGTCTTTACACAAATAATTGAAAATCAGGTGTCGGACTGCATTGATTTTGGGCAACAACGGCCAGAGCCAAAACTATCGTGAGACGTGACGCAGGGCCGATAAATATCGGGGAACCGGGGAAAATTGGGCACTGAAGCCGGGTCTGCTTTGGCCCTGACTTTGCCACCCAACCGAGGATGCACCCGGCAGGTTGAGCCTCAGCCTCAGGCTTAGGCCCCCGGCCGGCCCGTCTTGCGAGGCCGTCCCCGGCGAGATTTCTTCTGCGCTGGATCGTCGAACTCGGTCGACTTCTTGCGCCGGGGTGGCTTGTCGGCTTTCCCGCCCTTCACCGGCAGCATCGCGTGCGGCCCCATCTCATCGAGCGTCGGCTTGTGCGCGCCGGAGATCTTTTCGCCGAACGCGCCGGCCTTCGTGCGCGGATCGATGTCCCCGCCGCCATCCCGTCGTGGAATAGACCGGTCCGTCCCCGGCCCCATGTCGTCGAGGCTGGGTTTCTGCGCACGCGACTTCGGCTTGCGCGGCAGGTTTCCGGCAGGGCCATACTTCTGATCGCCCGAATAGGCCCCCGCACGGTCCTCGATCGCACCCTGCCGCGCGAGCGGATCATCGGAGATGGCAAGCTCGGTCTCGCGCAGGCGCTTGACCTCATCGCGCAGGCGGGCGGCCTCTTCGAACTCGAGGTCGGCGGCGGCAGCCTTCATGCGCGCCTCCATGTCCTCGATCACTCTGACGAGGTTATGCCCGACAACCGCATCGTCTCCGGCCAGCCCGACATCGACCGTTACGTGGTCGGCTTCGTAGATCGACGCCATGACGTCGGAAATGTTCTTGCGGATGCTTTCCGGCGTGATGCCGTGCTCGGCGTTGTACGCAAGCTGCTTTTCGCGCCGCCGATCCGTCTCGGCAATGGCCCGCTCCATCGAGCCGGTCATCTGGTCGGCATACAGGATGACGCGCCCGTCGACGTTGCGCGCCGCACGCCCGATGGTCTGCACGAGCGAGGTCTCCGACCGCAGGAAGCCTTCCTTGTCGGCATCGAGGATCGCCACAAGCGCGCACTCCGGAATGTCGAGACCTTCGCGCAAAAGGTTGATGCCGATCAGTACATCGAACGCGCCGAGCCTCAAGTCGCGGATGATCTCGATGCGCTCCAGCGTGTCGATGTCCGAGTGCATATAGCGCACGCGGATGCCGCCCTCATGCATATATTCGGTGAGATCCTCGGCCATGCGCTTGGTCAGCGTCGTCACCAGCGTGCGATAGCCCTTGGCCGCCACCGCGCGCACCTCGTCCAATAGGTCGTCAACCTGCGACTTCGCCGGCCGGATTTCCACGACCGGATCGATCAGCCCCGTCGGCCGGATCACCTGCTCGACGAACACGCCGCCCGACTGCTCGAATTCCCATGATCCCGGCGTCGCCGAAACGGACACGGTCTGCGGCCGCATCGCCTCCCATTCCTCGAACCGCAGCGGGCGATTGTCCATGCACGAGGGCAGCCGGAAGCCGTATTCGGCAAGCGTCGCCTTGCGCCGGAAGTCGCCCCGGAACATGCCGCCGATCTGCGGAACCGTGACATGGCTTTCATCGATGAACACAAGCGCATTGTCGGGCAGATATTCAAACAATGTGGGCGGTGGTTCGCCGGGCGCGCGGCCTGTCAGATAGCGCGAATAATTTTCAATACCGGCGCAGGCCCCTGTGGCCTCCATCATTTCGATATCGAAATTGGTGCGCTGTTCCAGCCGCTGCGCTTCGAGCAAACGGCCAGCCTTGTTGAGCTCTGCCAGCCGCAGGATAAGCTCGGCGCGAATGCTTTTGACGGCCTGTTGCAGGGTT
>CAYGRH010000154.1:0-7873 GCA_964352165.1 uncultured Hyphomicrobiaceae bacterium
CTCATCTGTCGGCGCTGGACAATGTCGGGATCGCGATGGGCGGTGTCGATCCGTCAGTGCGAAAGCGAAAAGCCCGCGACCTTTTGTTGAGGGTCAATCTGGAGGGGCTCGAGGCGCGAAAGCCGGATCAGCTTTCGGGCGGTCAACGCCAGCGTGTTGCGCTTGCCCGGGCGCTGGCGCGCGATCCGCAGGTGTTGCTGCTGGATGAGCCGTTTTCGGCGGTCGATCAGGTGACGCGCGACAGACTGAAAAGAGAGTTGGTCCAGCTTCGCTCGACGTTCCAGATCCCTATCATTCTCGTCACCCATGATATCGGGGAGGCTTATGCGCTCGCCGACCGGATCGTTGTTCTGCAACGCGGGCGCACGCTGGCTGACGGCACGCCGGATGACATCAGGTTGCGGCCGCCGTCGCCAACAGTCGCCAAGCTGATGGGGCAATCGAATATGTTCGATGGCGTGGTGGAGGCGCGATCGCGTGCGGCCTCCAGCAGCGAGGCGGCGGGCATGGGAAAATTGCGCTGGTCGGGCGGCGTTCTGGATATATCCGATACGGGGCCGTTCGCGCCGGGAGATCGCGTCGTGTGGCTGGTGCCGACCGATCAGATCGTTCTGCACCGACGGGGCCGGCCTTCGCTTGGCGAGCGTGAAAACCCAGTGCAGGGCATCGTCAGCGAGCTTTCGACACTGGGGGAACATAGCGACGTCCGGATCGCGCTGGGCGGCAGCGGTAGCCGCCCGCAGAACCTCGCGTTGCGAATTGCGACTCATGCGGCACGTCGTAACGGCTTATGCGTTGGCGCTGATGTATCCGTGTCGCTGCTTGCTGAGGGTATTCATCTGATGCCGCCTGATGAAACGGTTGCGTAAAGCTCACATTGCTCAACGCAACCCATTCCATATCAAACCATCAGGCTGAATTGTTGCGAGTCTGATTCACGATTTCGGTGAACCAAAGATGCTGGCACCTTAAACGATCAGGCTCTAGCCGTTCGCCGCCGTTTGGGTGTTTGCGGGCGAGATATCAATCGCGTCGAGCTTCCAAATTCCGCGTTCGATGGAAAAGCGCACGTCAAATGCGACCGGCGACGGTAGGGCTGGCATCGTTCCGCGAAGGGCCAGCCGATTGTCTGGCATCAGCGCGGGCGGGGTAATCCAGCGCGGTTGCTGAAGAGCTGCTGCAGTCAAGTCGACCTGCGAATGGCGCATTCCGGCGAACACACCTGAGAGTTGGTCAGCGCCGTTGCGCTGCTGGAAGCTTGTTGAGGCGAGTTCGCGAAGGACCGAGTAGTTGCCTGTGCGGTTGGCATGATCCAGTGCGATGAGCGTGGCACGGACAAGATAGATCGTCTGTTCTGCCGTTGGGGCGCTGGCAAGGCGTCCGTCTTGCGGTGAGGATGGTGGTGTAACGCCTGCCGGCCCGGTTGCACGATCCGCCGCTTCGGACGGTATGGGCTGGTGTGTCTCCATCCGGGCCAGCACCTGGGTAAAAACTGGGACCGGCGGTGGTGGAGTGGGGATCATCGCGAGCCCTGATGACAATGGCCAATGATGGGCCAATCTGTCGAGTTCGGCTGGCTCCATCATCATGACGATGCCGGCGGTTATGCTGGCGGCCGCGATGCAGGCAGCTGCCAGACAGGTGTTGGCTGCGCTGTGCTTCAATCGGCGACGGCGGATGGTTTTGGGCTGCCTTGGCAAAATCGGTTCGGGTTTCATGGCATCACCAGCTCAGTTGGACGCCGACGCGCCCGCCAACAGATCCGTCACCGCTGCGGCCGATGCCTGCACCGAGCGCCAGCGTTTCGCCGCCTCCGAACGCATTGCGGTCCAAGATGCCGAGTGCGGAAATCGCGAAGGCATTGTGGCCCTCGAAATGACCCCAGTTTACGCGCACTCCGAACAGGTCGTCGCCGGTCAGCACTGGATCGGCGAGGGCCATGGCAATGGCAACGCCATTTATTGCCTTGACTGAGCGGGTTTCGTTTTCAGATATGCGCTGGTCGAAGCCGGAGACCTTCTGGTCGAGCGCGTCGAACTCCTGGGCGACAGCATTGACGCGGTCTTCGGCTGTCACGACGCGACGATCGAGGCTCGCGATATTCGTGGCGTTGCGATTGATGTTTGTCGTGTTCGTGTCGGCCTGGTTCTGAACGTTGGTGATGTTGGTCTCATTGTTCGTCACCCGGTTTGAGACGTTGGTGATGTTTGTCTGATTGGTCGTGACGTCGGAACGTAGGTTTGAAATGTCGGTTTGGTTCGTCGTGATGTTGGTCTCGTTCGTCGTTACACGGTTAGAGACGTTGGTGATGTTCGTTTGATTTGTCGTCACGTCAGAGCGCAGGTTTGAAATGTCGGTGCGGTTCGTACCGATATCGGTTTCGTTGGTTGAGACGCGGTTGGTGAGGTTTGAAATATCGGACTGATTGGTCGTTACGTCGGTTCGTAAATTAGAGATGTCGTTACGGTTGGTTGTGATGTCGGTTTCGTTGGCAGTCGTGCGGGTTTGCAGGTCGCCGATGTCACCTTCGTTGGTTGTGACACGGGTATCGAGTGCCGAGATTGCCGTTTCGTTGCTTGTGACGCGGGTATCGATAACGGAAATAGCGCTGGTGTTTGTGTAGACCTGGGTTTCGACGGCCGCGATCGAACTGCGATTTGTTGCGATGTCGGTAGTGTTCGTTGCGATATTGGCTTCGTTCGTAGTCACGCGGGTGTCGAGGGCGGTAATCGCTGTCGTGTTGCCATCGACCTGCGCAAAGAGAGCGCCGCCGTCACCTGCAACGTTGCCCTGGCCATCGGTTGTGACCACTTCAAGCGGGCCTGCCTGTGCCGTCCGGCTATCGGCGGTTGCCAGACCAGAAAACGTGTAGGTATTGGTTGTCGTGCCAAAGCTCTGCTGGTTGTCGCGCGTGGTTGCTACTCCGGCACCGAATGCCGCGGCGTTGACGAAGCCTGAGGAGGCTCCGGTGCCGACTGCGGTCGCACCTGTTGCCGTGGCGGCGGACAATTCGCCTAGAGCTGTCGTGTTGTCGGCGGTGGCGAGTGCATCGCGGCCGTAGGCTGCTGAGTTCAAGCCTGTCGCCTGTGCGTTCTGGCCGACGGCTGTCGAGCCTGAAGCAACGCTGCCCGCGCCAATGGCAACTGCGCCCTGGGATGAAGCTTGCGCGCCGAAACCGATGGCGACTGCTGATTGCGCGGTTGCAGCAGCGTTCTGCCCGAAGGCTGCTGCCTGGTTTGCAGTCGCCGCGGCGTTGGTGCCGGTTGCGGTGGCTCCGTCTGCGGTTGCCTGGGCGGCGTTGCCAATGGCGATTGCCTCGACGCCTGAGCCAATGGCGTTGCTGCCGTAGACGGTCGCATCATCTGACAGGGCCTGTGCGCCGGCTCCGATGGCGTTTGATCTGATGCCGGAGGCGCGGGCGTCGTTGCCGATGGCATTGGAAAAGCCGCCGTCAGCGCGGGCTGCCACGCCGATTGCGCTTGAGTTGTCGCCGGCAGCGCGTGAGCCTCGCCCGGTGGCCAGGGCATTGTCGCCGGTTGCCTGCGCGGAGTTGCCGACGGCAGTGGCATTCACGCCCGCCGCGTTGGCAGCATTGCCGACGGCTGTTGAGTTGACGTTCTGAGCAAGCGAACTGGCTCCGATCGCCGTGCTATTTGAGCCGCTCGACATTGCAGCCGTGCCCAGAGCCGTGGCATTGGGGGCGATGGCTTGGGCCAACCCGCCGAGAGCAGTGGAGTTCGCTCCGGTTGCTTCGGATAATGCGCCGAAGGCTCCGGCGTTTTCGCCTGAAGCCAAAGCGCCGTTTCCGATACCAGTTGTGTACGGGCCGGTTGCATTCGACTGGTTACCGAATGCGGTTGCGGCGAGGCCGGAGGCGTCGACGTTTGCTCCGCAGGCTATCGCCTGGCTGCCAGCGCTCGATCCGCCATACATGCCGCCGTATTGCGAGCAGATGAATTGCGCCTCAGCATCGTTAGCCCCTGCACATAGGACGACGGCGCTCGTTGCCAGCAACGCCGACCTGAGCGCGAATGTTCGATGGCTAAGTGATCGGTGGCGCGCGGTGGGCTGCGCGGCATCGGAAATTTCGGGCAGACGGCAAGGCTTCGCCGTTCTTCCGAAACGCTCGGTGAGCGTCGGGATAACCAGGTAACGCAATACACTTCTCCTGGGAAAATACTGATGTTGGAACTTGTCGTGTCTTGGGTTTGGTAAAATCAGATCGACGATGATGAGCAGCTTGATCGGATGGAGGTCAGATCGCCGGGCTGAGGTTTACTCAACCATAAATTGCTTAATGTATCATTAACCACACGCAATGCGTGTATTACCGTGCGCCGCATGCGCTGCGTGCGCCGTTGAGCAGGGAGCTTGTTATTTCGGGGAGAGGTTTACGATCAGACGCCGACGAGACGCGCGTAGCCTTCGCTAACGGTCTCGTCGAGCAGTTTGCGATAGCCTGCGAAGCTCGCGTCGGACGGACGGATTTCGCCGTAAACCTGTTCGTCGGATTTTTCTTCAAGCTTTGCGTATGCGATGGGGGCTGCCACCGGCAAGAGGCTTGCGCCCTGGCGGTTGAGGGTCGTGATGATGCCACGCATGTGGCCGGTCTGTTCAAGCTGGGAGACCATCACCATTCTCATCGCGCCCTTGGTCAGGGACACCAAGTGAACGAACATCGAGGAGGCGGGCACGTAGATCCTGCCGCGGTGCTGGTAGTTGGCATCGGGCCGGTCGTATTCTTCAAACAGCAGACTGGGCCAGCCGGGGTCCCATGTGATTTCGGTGCGATAGGCGATGATCAGATCGGGTTTTGAGAACGCGGGACGCAGCGTGAGGTACGTTCCGATGTACTGGTCGACGCCGGCGCGCGTGTAAGCTCCCATATAGACTGGCGCCATAACGCCACCGTCGCCGCGCAGTTCCATGGGACCTGAGACGCTCGCGCCGGACCATGCGTCCTTCAGGACATTGTAGTCGAGGCCGAGCACCATGCAGACGTCAAACAGTGTCTGGTCACGCACGGAGCGACCGGCGATGAGGTTCTGCACTGTCTTTTCGTGACAGTCCGCGGCATCGGCGAGCTCGGCTTGCGTGATCTTTTTTTCCACCATCGCAGTGCGGATCAATGCGATTGCCGCGTCGCGGTCCGTTGGCGGGGTGTGTTCGGGCATGGCCGATTTCGCTCCTGGGTGCGCGGGATGGAGTTGGTGGGGATTGTTGGGTTCGGCTTATCCCGGCTTTCTGGAAAATACCGTCTTTTTCCGCAGATAGGCAAACCGCATTGTGCGGCAAGGAGAGGTAGCGGTCTCACCTCGGCAATTGCGGGCCGGCTGGCTGACGGTTTTAAGCATGCTCTGGCAGACTGATTTCTGCGGGCTTGCCGGACGCGAGTTCCCCGCTGCCCCCTGGTGCATTTTTTCCAGGGTGCGTCCGGCAGGCTCGTTGAATTTTTCTTGAAGCGCGAAGTGCGCCAACGCTTTGTAGTGTTATGAGCTACACGCATGACAAAAAAGGCTGGCCCGAAGGCCAGCCGATGAGCTGTTTATTGGTCTTTCATGCTGCCGGATGCGGCTGGGTCGAAAGAGCTTCAAGAGGCTCGTTTCCTACTCCGGCCCCGGCATCCAGACCTCAACCCTTACCGAGCACCGTGATCTTGACGGGCGCGATGCCAGAGCCGCGCATGCCGATAACGCCGGCTGCTGCGCGCGACAGGTCGATGATGCGACCCTTGATGTAGGGACCGCGGTCATTGATGCGCACGACGACGGACTTGCCTGTGCGGGAATGCGTGACGCGAACCTTGGTGCCGAATGGCAGCGTCTTGTGGGCAGCGGTCATGGCGTTCGGGTTGAACCAACCGCCGGAAGCGACCTTCTGCGGCTGCCAGTAGTAGGAAGCGATGCCGGACTGATAGACCGATCCGCCGTAGGCTTTGGCGCTATAGGTCTTCTTCTTTTTTGGGCTGTAGGACTTGGTGTACTTTTTCGTAGCGTTCTTCTTCGGCTTCGCTGCCTGCTTGTAGGCAGTTGCCTTCGGTGCCGAATACGACTTCGACTTTTTCGCCTTTGCAGGTGAATTGCAGACGAAGGCCGGGCCCTGGCACTTCCAGTGCGAGCCAGCGGTTGCGGGCACGGTTCCGAGTGCGAAAACGGCAGCAGCTGCCATCACGAGATTGCGCATCAAAATGCTCCTTCCAAAAAGCCTGTATATTGCAGTGCGGCACAAGACGGGAGCTCGGCAGCTATTCCCTTGAAATCGCGCGAATTTACGCGACCATGGCAACTGTCTTACGAAGAGTTCGATCCGCCCAAAGTGGTTCAATCTGTCACACAGCAAAATGCCGGAACCTAAAGTGCTGCCTTGTGAATTCCAGCGAAGCCGGGACGCACCCCGGCTGCAGCGGCCGGACAAGAGCATCGGCAATTGTGTCCGTCAAACTCTATGTTTGTGAGAATTGTTGCGGGAGGAATCTTAGTCCGCTGATTTGCAATGTTTTTCCGGCAATAATCCGTGAAGCGGGCGCGACTGCACGCCGCACATTTCATGATGAACGATGGTGCGGTGCACACGCCTCGTAATGTTGTTCAGCCCGGACAGTGATGATGGGCCGAGGCTGTCGTTTGCCGAACGCAACAGAACTGTCATCAGGATTGCGTAGCGGCATGGGAAAAGCTGTTCGCTTTGTGTCTTTTGACAGAAGCAATTGGCATTCGTTCCGGATCGGGGACATTGCTCAACCTGGCGAAGCGTGGATGTGTTCTGCAGCCTCGTGAGAACACGTCACACGGCAAGGGGGCTATATGGCCGAGATGGATAGCGGGCAGGGTTCGAGGGTGCCGCTTGAAGAAGAACGGGTTGGCCTGCCGACGTTTGGCGAAGCAGCCGTTGTGTGGGGAAAGATCGGGCTGTTGTCGTTCGGCGGGCCGATCGGGCAGATCGCGCTCATGCATAAAATGCTGGTCGATGAGCGTCGCTGGCTGAGCGAGCAGCAGTTTCTGGCCGCGCTCAATTTCTGCATGCTTCTGCCCGGGCCTGAAGCCATGCAGCTTGCGACATATGCGGGGTGGCGTCTGCACGGTATTGCCGGCGGATTGGTCGCTGGTCTGCTGTTCGTCATCCCTGGTGCAATCGTCATGCTTGCCCTGTCGATGGCTTACGCCGCATTCGGTTCGGTGCCGGTGGTCGAAGCGGTTTTCGTCGGGATCAAGGCTGCCGTTCTGGCGATTGTCATCGAAGCTCTGATCAAGGTGAGCCGCCGCGCGATCAAGGGGCGGGTGGACTACGCCATCGCGGCGGCCTCGTTCGTCGGCATCTTCTTTTTCAATCTGCCGTTCCCGCTGATCGTACTGACGGCCGGCCTGATAGGCTTTTATCGCGGTGCGGGTCTGCTGGAGGAGCGGGTTGCAAGCGAGCCATCCAAGGGTGCCGATTGGCGAGGCTCGCTTACGTCGACGGGAATGACGGTTGCGGCTTGGCTGTTCATCTGGATTGCGCCGCTTGCCGCGATTGCGTTCGCCTACGGGCCGACGCATGTGTTCTCGCAGCTCGGGCTGTTCTTTTCCAAGCTTGCCGTCGTGACGTTTGGAGGGGCTTATGCCGTGCTCGCCTACATGGCGCAGGAGGTTGTGGAGCGGTATGGCTGGCTAACCCCGGGTGAAATGCTCGATGGGCTTGGGTTGGCTGAAACGACGCCAGGGCCGCTCATCATGGTCACGCAGTTCGTCGGCTATCTCGCGGCTGAGCGAAATGGCGGTGGCGTTGCGCTGATCGACGGCATCATTGGCGCGGCGGTGACGACCTGGGCGACATTCGCGCCATGCTTCTTATGGATCTTTGCTGGTGCGCCCTACATCGAGAGGCTGCACAGCGC
>CAYGRH010000155.1:0-7865 GCA_964352165.1 uncultured Hyphomicrobiaceae bacterium
GTAAGCGAGACACCTAAAGGTTACCTAAATAGGTATAGTAAAAGAATAGTAACAGCGTCTCCCAATAAGGGTTTGTTTACTGTGATTAAGAAACCGACCTGAAAAGACGCAGTTTTACCACGCCAAATTGCCGGCGGAATATCTTGTCAACTTTCGATTGTACGGATAATGCGTAGCGAAAGCCTTCCGCGTGGCGATGATCTTAAAGCTCCGGATTCGATAGATTTTTGCTGCAATAGCCTGGCAGGCGATTTTCCACGATGCGCGGTTTACGACCTCAACTGCGTTGCAGCGGCGCCTGAGCGTATCGGCGGGCTGGCAAATCCAGCTCCATCACCACATCAGACTTGAAATGAGCTTCGACGATTGCGTCGGTAACCTCCTCCAAGGTCGCCGGCTGCCAGGAGGGCTTGCCATCCTTGTCGATCAGCGCTGCGCGCACGCCTTCACGGAAGTCGTGGCGGTCAAGACATGCGCAGGCGAGCACATAATCGCGTTCAAGGACCTCATCGAGATCGGCTTCGCGAGCGGCGCGGATGTGGCGCAACGTGATCTTCAGCGACGTGGGGGACATGCGCTGGAGGTCGCCAATGCAATGCTGCGCCCACTCCTTGTCAGCCCCATCGACCTTGGCGAGTCGCAAAAGGATCTGCTCGACTGTTTCGGCTGAAAAGCATTTCTCGATAACTTTGGCTCTAGCGAGCAACGGGGCCGGGCCCGGATCGATATGGCGGTCGTCCAACAGCGCATCTATTGGCCAAGCCTGTGAAAGTGCTTCTCGGATCTCGTCGAACCTCTCGGCGTCAATACAATGAGAAACGAGACCGAGCGCATAGGCATCGGCGCGGCCAATGCTTGCACCGGTGAGCGCCAAATAGGTGCCGATTTCGTGGGGCAAGCGCGCCAGGACATGCGTTGCACCAACATCGGGAAACAGCCCGATTGCGGTTTCGGGCATAGCAAAACTGTAACCGTGGCCTGCAACGCGGTGGGTGAGATAGGCCGACAAGCCAACGCCCGAACCCATGGCCATACCGTCCATGAAGGCGACCGCCGGCTTGGCAAAGCATTCAAGCTTCCAATTCATTCGGTATTCGTCGGCGAAAGCCTGCCGGGCTCTGGGCTGGTCGACGCGCGCCCAGGCCACCAGTTCACGAACATCGCCGCCCGCGCAAAATGCCCGGTCACTGGTTGAGCGCAAGCAAACCGCGTAAATTTCAGGATCGCGATCGAGCGGCTCGAAAGCTTTTACGACGGCAGCACGCATTTGCGCGTTCAAGGCGTTGAGCGCTCTTGGGCGATCCAGGGCAATGTCAGCGAGTGCGCCTCGTTTCTCGAATCGGACGTACTCGGGAGGCGCTGCACTTACCGTGTCCAGTGTTTTTTCATTCATTCGGCGACCATCGGAGGTTTTACAGTTGTTATCAAGTCATCGTGGTGCGTGTACTTGCCTCGCCTCATTTTGGCGTTATAGGACCAACACTCGGGCCGGTTTCCTTTTGAGGTGGCATAATGAAATCCATGGCCTGGCTGAGTGTCATTCCACGGTTTTTCGTGGGCTGATAATCGGCTGTTGTGCGGCGTTTCTTTGCGAACGGCGTGAGCTGTTTAATGAGGCACGCAAGGGACCGCCACGAATTTTCTTGTGGGCCTTGCGGAAATGTCGGGGTGGCTCATGCCACCTGCGAAACAAAAACGGGAATCGTGCCGCATGAAATTGCTGCGAAGGCGCAACGGCAGATCGATGAAATTCGCGGGCATTGCCGCAGGCCTTATCGTGTTCGCGCTTCTGCTCCCGGGGTCCGTGGCTTTCGCCCAATCGTTTTATGACGTTGTCGGGCGCAATCTCAACAGCACTGTCAAGAGCGTTGATCGCGCCCTCAGCAATGCTGTGGGCGGGCAGCCCGCGCGTTCGGCAAAGCGGGACAAATCCCGGAATGCGCGATCAGCCGAGGTCGTACCGCCGCTGCCTACACGTCAGCCCAAGCCCTGGCATAATTCTACCGGACGATTGACTGATCAACCGACGACTGGCCAACCGTCGACTGGCGAAGCGCGGACAGTGGATCGTTCAACGGCTGTAACTGGCGTGCAATCACAGACCGGCAACGAGAAAGCTGCAATGCCGCTGCTGCCGCCAAGCAGATCTGATCGGTCGAAGGTGTCATCCAAGCGCGACCTGCTGGCCGACAAATCCTGGCCCGTCACCGTTCAAGAGGCCAAGGCAAAAGCCAAGGCCAAGGCGGATGAAGCCGCAGGCAAGCCGGCCGATGTCTGGCCGGAACTTGAAGTCAATATCGCGAAGGCCCGTTGCACTCATCTTCTGAAACAGGTCGATGCTGAGGTCGAATTCGAAGAGCCCTTCAAAAAGGGGCCTTGCGGAGATCCTGCTCCGGTTCGCCTCATCTCTCTGGGTTCAAACCCGAGCGTCGCGGTGTCTCCGCCGGCGCTGGTCAACTGCAACATGGTTTTTTCGCTGCACGAGTGGCTGCAAAAGGATCTTCAACCGCTGGCGCAAAAGCATCTTGGGGAAAAGATCACGACTATCGAGAATATGAGTTCGTATTCCTGCCGGAACGCATATGCGCGGACATCGACGCGATTGTCAGAACATGCGCGCGCCAATGCCCTTGATATTCGCGGGTTCAAGACGGGCAAAGGCAAAGTCGCCCGGCTGCTTGCTAACTGGGGACCGACGGAGCGCGACATCGAAGCTTACAAGGTCGCTCAGCGCGAAGAAGCCGAACGGAAGGCTGCGGAAGCCAAAACCAAAGCTGACGCCAAGGCGAAAGCCGTTGCGGAGGCTAAGAAGAAGGCTAAAGCTGTGGCGGCCGGGAAGACTGCGAGTGATGCTTTGGAAACAGCCCATTCCGGGCGTGCAGGCGATCAGAACGTGAGCGCTTCCAATGCCGGCGGAGATGGAGCCGCTTCCGGCGTTCGCGGCGCCATCATAGAGGGCATTCCCGTTCCTGTGCGGGCGCTCGGGTATCAGCCCAGTCGGCTCGGCGGGCCAAAAGCTTCGCGAAAAGAGATTTCTGGCAAGTCGCGGGATGGCGTGAGAACCAAGAAGGCGCGGGCGGTGCCTGCGGTGGACGAAGCGGATACGCGCACGGCCAAAGCCGTTTTCCTGCGTGAAGCCCACAAGCGGGCCTGCCGGATTTTCGGTACTGTGCTGGGGCCCGAAGCCAATAATGCCCACCGCAATCATTTTCACGTCGACCTTGCACCGCGAAAACGGTCCAATTTCTGCGAGTAGCCCCTGTTTCTGGTGGCGCGACTAACCGCAGCAAACGGGTCCTGTTGCACGCGGGCGTCCCAGCGGGCACAACAGGCAGCGATGACGCTTCTTTTCAGCAATTCCTGAATTCGCCGGCACCACAATTATGACAGCACGAACTCCGCGTTCACCCTTACTGACCTCCACAACACATGGCACACAGGCTGGCTTTCCGCTCGTTCGCATGCGCCGCAACCGCAAGGCGGACTGGGCCCGCCGCCTTGTGAGCGAGAATGCTGTCTCAGCCGATGACCTGATCTGGCCGATTTTTGTCGTTGATGGCGAGAACACAAGAGTTGATGTGGCGACCATGCCCGGTGTCGAACGCCTTTCGGTTGATCTCGTTGTGGCGGCCGCAGAGCGCGCGGCGAAACTCGGCATTCCCGCGATCGCGCTGTTTCCTTACACAGACCCATCCAAGCGCAGCGACGATGCGGCCGAAGCCTTCAATCCGGAAAATCTCGTGTGCCGGGCAACGCGCGCAATCAAGGCTGCTGGACTTGATGTCGGCGTCATTCTCGATTGCGCACTCGATCCCTACACCAGCCATGGTCACGACGGTTTGATGCGGGATGGGGAAATCCTCAACGACGAAACACTCGAAGCGTTGCGCAAGCAAAGTCTGGTGCAGGCGGAGGCTGGCTGCGATGTGCTTGCTCCATCCGACATGATGGATGGCAGGGTCGGCGTGATCCGCGACGGCCTCGAAGGTGCAGGCTTTATCAATACGCAGATCATGTCGTATGCAGCGAAATACGCTTCCGCCTTCTATGGTCCGTTCCGTGATGCGGTTGGTTCATCTTCGACGCTGAAGGGTGACAAGCGCACCTATCAGATGGATCCGGCCAACTCGGATGAGGCGATCCGCGAAGTCGGCCTCGACATTGCGGAGGGCGCGGACATGGTGATGGTCAAACCCGGCATGCCGTATCTCGATATCGTGCGGCGCGTTTCGGAGACCTACAAGGTACCGACGTTTGCCTATCAGGTGTCGGGTGAATACGCGATGCTGATGGCGGCGGCCCAAAACGGCTGGCTCGATGAAGAGCGCGTGATGATGGAAAGCCTGATGGCGTTCAAGCGCGCGGGGGCAGCCGGGGTACTCACCTATTTTGCGCCGCGTGCCGCCCAGGCGATCGCTGACCGGCGGTGACGATGTTCGCAGTGTTCGCTTTGAAACCGCCAAGCCCATGTCATGCCAATCCACGAAACGAATTCCCGGAGTTCAACGGTGCCAGATGACATCGTAAATTGTCGCGAACTGGCTCAGGCAATGGAGGCTCAGCGTCCAGCAGCCGAGCCGGATGCCGTTGCTCAATTGAGATCGCGGTTCGGCATCGATGCTGCGCTTACCCTGACGCAGATCGAAAGCATTGATCTTGGCGATGCGGACGCATGGGGGGACCTGCCGGATATCCATGCCCTGCGGTATATGCCGATTTCGCATTTCCAGCCCGGCGATGCCGCCTTGATGATCACTTACGATCAATCTCCTGCCGTGATGCTTCCGCTTGCCCGCCTTGCGCTCGAAGCCGACCCGCTGATCGAGGCACAGCATTACGAGGGCGATCTGCTCTTGGGTGTGGCCCGCCACATCGCCTCGCGCACATTCGAGGACAAGGTGACGTTTCCGCGTGCGTTGCGTGTTGTTCCTGAGGGCGCGGACTGGGCCATGGGGCTTATCGAGGGCGCGGAGAGCCATCTTTGGCGGCGTTTTGCGCGGGCGGCCGACGGACGCGGGGCGGACGATGTGGAAGTGGCCCGCGATCAGATTCTTAACGGCCCGGTGCTGACCGAGCTTTCATGGTTTCAAAACATCGACGAGATCGCCAATACGATTGCTGAAGCGCGCGCCTGGTTGCAGCCGCCTCATGTCATCAAACGATCTTACGTGCAGCTATTGTATGTCGTGCCGCAGGAAGGCCGGCTGCAGGCGGTGCATATGGACGGCGACGAAGACAGCATCGAAACGTTAGTCACGCAGGCGCGTCATGCTTTCGAACGCATGACGGTTTTTGAGATCGCTCACGCCGCCAGAGGTACAAGCGGTGCTGAACTGGAGGACACGGACGGGCCGGAGGACGGTGTGCGCCTGCTGATGCGATCAGCGAGTGCGATCGAGGATTGGCGCGGTACGTGGTTTGAAGAGGTCGATGAAGCGATTGAGTATGCCGAGGAAATCTACGGTGTGCCGCCTCAGACCTGGGAGGATCCCGACATCACCGAGAGCGGGCCTGCCAACCACAACGAGTACGACTAGGATTGAGTCCGCGAGACGGATTCACGCCCGTCGATGAAGCCTAAGGGCTTCAACTTCGGACGATCAGGCTCACACAAACGAGACTGATCCACGCCCGTCGATGAAGCCTAAGGGCTTCAACTTCGGACGATCAGGCACACACAAACGAGACTGATTCACGCCCATCGATGAAGCCCAATGGCTTCAACTTCGGACGATCAGGCTCGGTCAACGCCTGATGCGGCGACGGGGGAAGTTTTCTTCGGGTGGATTGGGTTGCTCGTCACCTTCCACTGCGGGTACTGCGGCGCCGGCAGCCGCCGCTGCTGCTGCAGCCGAAGCTGACGTTGGGCTTGCACATTCGGTCAGCCAGACATCGAATACGGGATGCTCTACGGCATTCAGCCCGGGGCTTTCCGCAAACATCCAGCCGGTAAAGAGCGGCTTTTCACTGCCGTCGAGTTCCGTTTCGGTGACTTCAACGAACGAGGTCGTCTTGGGACGCTCGGTTGCTGCGCGCGAGTAGCAAACACGCGGCGTCAACTTGAGCGCGCCGAATTCGATTGTCTGGTTCAGCGGAACTTCGAGCTTTTGAATGCGCGCGGTCACCTTATCGAGGGCTGCGAATACGGCGACCTGGTTTTCGATGCGCTCAGCGGCCACCGGTCCGATGAGCGCGAGTGAACCGGCGACAAGGCTCAGCAGCCCAATGAGCGCGGACCGTTCAGGTCGGTTGATGTCTATCAGCAGTCTCAAGAAACACCCTCGACGATGACGAAGTCGGATTGCGCGGCTGTCAGCCTGAATCTCACCGCGGTGCGATATTCGGGTGAGTGGTAACATGCCAAGGCTTGCTCATAGGTTGGAAATTCGATGATGACGTGGCGGTCCTTGATAGGACCTTCCGGCGCCTCGAACGCTCCGCCACGAACGGTGAAGATCGCCTGATACTTATCGAACGCGATTCTGGCGGCGGAAAGATAGTCCGCGTAGACTTTTGGGTCGCTCACCGTGATATGCGCGATCCAGTAGCCCTTTGCCATGTGCCGCGCCCTCGCCTTTTCGATCCGCCTGCGCACCCGCGAGCTATCAGCTCTTGCGGGTTATGCGCCGGGCTTCCAGGCCTGATAGTCGCCCGTTGCCTTGGGACGGCGCTCAGAGGTGAGAATTGAGCCCTTTGGACGGTAGGCGTCTCGCGTCCCGGTCTTGTTCATCTCATGGGGCTTCTGCCAGGGCCGTTCCTGATAGTCCTCGTCGGTGGGGATCGTATCGACAGTGTAATGTAGCCAGCCGTGCCATTCGGGCGGGACTTTGGAGGCGTCCGCCAGATCTTTATAGACAACGAAGCGGCGGGGAACGCCCAGCGGACCCACACCTTTGGCCTGGATATAATAGGTGTTGCCGAAGTCGTCTGACCCGACCTTGCGGCCGATTTTCCAGAGCGTATAGCGGGTGCCCCATGTGTTGCCGCCCCACCAGCTGAAAATCTCCGTCAGAATGCTCATTCGTTGTGTCCCTACTGGCTAAGCCCAGTGACGCGTTGGCCATTGTCGATGCGCGCCGTTAAACCATTGCCTTAAGCGCATAAACCCTCGGGCTTGAGGTGTCCATATGACGAGTTGCCAGGATCGGAGTGTGGCCCTCGATCTGGGCCAGGAGATGCAGCATCTTTGAAGTCGTCGTCGGTGGCCCAAGTTGGTCTGGGTCAGTCCCAGTGTTGTCCCCATCTAAGCGGTGCGCGAAGGTCACACCATGGTGTGCAGGAATCGCGTTAACCTTTGGTCAGATGACGCCTCGCCCTTTGCCTAAGCGCAAACCGTCGATTAGGGCTTGATCGGTCCGGTTGGCGGGCCTCACAGACGACCTCCCAAACAGTCATACGCGGTCATGTCACAGGTTGTCCCCAGGCAGCCCACAATCAATATATAGGCGCTCCTCCGAACCAGACACCCAAGAACTTGTGTTCGACTTGCAGCGGCGGCTTTTTCTGACGGAGCGAATCGCGCAACTTGATTGCATGAAGGGGGGCGCTGGTGTGGCGTTCAAGTGGCCGAAGTTCGGCGGCTGATACACCAGTGGCCAATCACGAGATTCACCGACCCGCTGCGTCCCGAGTATCGGACCATTATAGCGTTGCCAACCTGCCGCAGCACCTCGCGGCTGGAGGATGGCGTGCGCTTGAACGGGGACCGCGGCAGTGAACTGAGTATCGGGGGTTTGCACCCCGACAATAAACAACGCGCGGCCATCTGGTCTTACGTACGCCGTGCATCCAGGAATTTGAGCTCCGTTTTGAGCCGCGTTGTCTGCGTTTTGGTTTGCGTTTGTACGGACGAAAAACAGAGTTCC
>CAYGRH010000156.1:0-7829 GCA_964352165.1 uncultured Hyphomicrobiaceae bacterium
GGTGACGCGGGGTGGAGCAGCCCGGTAGCTCGTCAGGCTCATAACCTGAAGGTCGCAGGTTCAAATCCTGCCCCCGCAACCAAAAAATCAAGAACTTATGACAATTGAACACCAGTACACTGCTGTACTTGTGACAACGGATACGACGAGGGTGGAGGTTGCTTGACTAGCCGCTCATGCGACAAACGCGTTTGGGCGTGCCCGCACCGGACCAATAGTCACGATCACTTCACCTTCTTCCGCCGACAGCATGGCGGGATTGCCTAGCTGTGAATGGCTTCGAGATCATCCGGCCTCGATCGAGTGCTCCTGCCAACGGCAAGATCTTGTGATCGATAATGAACGACTTCTGGTGCGTCACGTCATCAAAGAGAACGGCAGTGCTCGAAATTCCCGCGCCCGTCCCTGCCGTCGTCGGTATCGCATGCAGCGCTCCGGCAGGCCTGTCCTCATGGTACAGACGGATTGCATCGGTCAGTGCGTGCGTAATGTTTCGAAATATTTACTGGAACCCCACAACCCTATGATTTTTCGAGCATAACAATTTGTCACCACACTTCCCATTGATTAATCAACGCGTCGGATGAGGGAGCTTCGGGACAGCCAATTTGGCGATCCCTGAAGTCATGCGATGGACAGGTTACGTCTTGCAGACATCCGCTCAAACGCTGCTGGCCCGGCTGCCGTGGTCACCGTCCGAAAAAGACAAACCGCGCGCCGCGCGGCTTTGGACGACCGGTGTAATTGCCTTATACCTCGCCTCCCTCGGCTCGCCTGCAAACGCACTCTCGTTGCGCGATGCCTTTGTCGCCGCATATACGCACAACGCATCGCTACAGGCGGAGAGGTACAAGACCCGCGCCAGTGACGACGGTGTATCAGAGGCGCTTTCCGGCTATCGCCCGCGCGTCAATGCCGACGCCTTTTATGGCGGCGCTCCCGCAAGCCGTTCATTGCTGTCCGCCACAACGTCGCTGGACGAAACCTACGGTTACGGCGTAACGCTCGAGCAGCCGTTATTCGACGGCTTCAAGACGCACTATGGGGTCCAGCAAGCCGAAGCGAATGTGCGGGCATCGCGCGAAGATCTCAAAGCTGCCGAAAATGAGGTGCTCTTCAGGACAGCCTCGTCATACCTTGATGTCCTGCGCGATGAGGGGATCGTGCTTTATCGACGCAAGGCGCTGCACTCGCTTGAGCGTTTCCTGCTGGGTATCGAGGAACAGTTCGCACGTCAGCAGCTTACCCGGACAGACGTCGCTCAGGCGCGCCTTCGGGTTGCAACCGCCAAGTCGGATCTGAAGCGCGCGCACGCCCAGCTCCAGATCGCCCAGCTTCGGTTTGCAAACATTACGCAGCGCGCGGCTGATGGCTTCAAGATGCCCGACATGCCGCCAAGCCTGCCAACAAGTCTTTCGCGCGCCAATGCAATAGCGCGCGAGTCCAGCCCAATTCTGGGAGCCGCCAGCTCGAAACGGGAAGCAGCCGAACACGCGGCCAGAAAGATGCGCGGTGAGATGTTGCCGCAGGTCGGTCTCGTCGCGGGCTACGACGCATCGTTCAATGAAACCGAAACGGCAGCCGATCGGCGCGGGTTTTCCGTGATCGGCCGCGTGCGGATGCCGCTGTATCAGGGCGGCGCGGTTTCAGCTCGTATCCGACAGGCCAAAAACACGGCAGCGGGGCTCGGCCGTGAAACACTCGCGGCCGAGCGGAACACCGACGAAGCAGTTGGAGCGGCGTGGGCCGAATTCAATGCCGCGCGGGCGAGAGTGGCAACCGATGAGCTGGCAGTCGCCAGCAGCGAACAAGCGCTCGAGGGCGTGAGTGACGAACAGGACTTCGGGCGGCGCACCGTTCTCGATGTTCTCGATGCCAACCGCGAATTGATCAATGCCCGTATCGAGCTTCTGCAATCCGTTCGCGACACGCATGTCGGTGCCTACCTGCTGCTGCGTGCCACCGGACAGCTCACTCTTGCCCGCATGGCTCCGGCGGCAAAAGGCTATGACCCCGCGCACCACTACGCAAAAGTCAGAAACGTCTGGTGGGGAACGACGCCTCCGGATGCGCAGGCAGATCCTTTTCTTGGGGCCCAGGCTGGTGACCAGGCTGGCGGCCAGGTCCACGCCGGTCACGACGAACCAAGTTGGTCAACCCAGGTTCACCGGGCGGGTGTTGCGCCATGACAAATCGGCCGGATGAAAACCGCCATGCCTGTTTTGGCTCAAGGCGAACTGTTGACCAACCGCTGCCGTGGCACGGCAGAGCGGAATATCCAGAACTGCAACTGAAAGGATGGATGTCATGGAGCACCTCACCCCTTAGGGCCTGTCTCTCAGGTCGTGCCTCACGAGGCATGATCGGTAGCACCCTAGTGAATCGCGATCATGTACATGGCACGGACCCGTGAGTTTCGCACTTGAACATGATCGAACAGCCTCTCCCTGACTGTTCGGGCGAGGCGACTTAACCGGCTGACAAGCAAACGATCAGCCGGACACAAACCACGCACCACGACAATCACAAACGCTCTGGAGCGGTGCGCCGCTCTGGACAGGGGAGAGCTTTGCCGAAACGCCGCAGGTCTTTGACCACACGGCCGGCGTGTCCAACCAAACCTGACTAGGAGACAAAACGATGAGCAAGGGCGAAACACAGATAGGGACGATCGAGAACGACAACCTCAGCGGCGGGGAGGGCGCAGATGTTCTCAACGGTGGCTATGGCAACGACCGGCTTGAGGGTGGAGCAGGCAACGATCAACTCGACGGAGGGCGCGGGTCTGACCTTCTGATCGGCGGCGACGGCGATGACGCGCTGGTTGCGGCTTCCGATGCCGGCGAGCCGGAGATCGGGCAGGCGGTGAATGCCGGCAACGATCCCGACGGCGAAGTAAACCCACAAACCAATACGATCTATCCCAACCAGCCGTTTGTGGCCGATGACATTCTTATCGGGGGGGCCGGGGCCGACACCTTCATCATGACGCCGCTGCTGAATGCTAAGGAAGAAATCCTCCGGCGCAACGCGGATGCGGACGGCAACATCGACTGGACGGGAAACGGTGTTGCGGGTGAGAACGACGAGGTCCACGATCACTGGCCCGACAGCATCGGCACCGACATCATCGCCGACTATGACAAGTCGGAGGGCGATCGGATCATCGCCTACGGGCATACTACGGAAGTGGACATTACCTATGAAGACCTCGATGGCGATGGGGACCAGGAATCGATCATTCAACTGCGGTCCAATCAGGCCAATGGCGGCGCTCATGACGATGATTTGCTAGGCCGCGTCATCGTCCACGGTGACCGCGTCGAGCAGTCCGATGTGGAACTGGACGCCGGTGTTTTTTACGGTGTCATCGAGAACGTCTCGCAAATAAACGAAGCCATTGCGCCCACGGGCGTTCGCGACGAAAACCCGAACGACAACGTCTCGCAAAACCCATTCCTGGGTGAAATTGACTTTAACGCACTTAACGCCAATCCGGGTCCGCAGTTTAGCGAATACACCCGCCCGGTCGAGATAACAGACGCGGCCGATGATACACTTACCGGCACCGAGGGTAACGACGAACTCATCGGCGACCCGCTCTCGGAAAACAGCGCATCATTGGAGTCTCCGTTGTCGTTCTGGCGTTTCGATACAGCCGAAAACGGCGTATTCGAGGATGCCCGTGATGTCTCTGATGCCGGCTACTACAGTCTCGTCAGCAACGTTGCCGTCCTTCAGTCCGCCGTGCCCACGACGCAAGGTCCGAACGGAGGGACGGCTGCGCTGTTCGATGGTGAAAATACGTTTGCCTATGCGGCAAACGACGCCAGCTACCAGGTCCTGAACGGAACGGTCACCGCCTCCTTCCGTGCAGATGATCTCGACGGACTGCAGACTATTCTCGCGAAGGACGAACGCAACTCCGATGAAGGCGGTCATTTCCATGTCAGCGTGGACGGCAACGGGCAATTGCGCGTGCGCCTTTCTGAGGGTGAGAGCAACGGTACCAATCATGCATGGCAGACCAACCAATCGGTGATCCAGGAAGGGCAGTGGCACCACGTGGCCATTACCTTCGGCGCTGCCGGTGCAACGGTCTACCTGGATGGGCAAGCCCTACCAGACGATGCCTTCCGGGAAGTCGAAGGCAATGGTGAACCAAACCTGAGCGCCTACACAGGGGCTTACGTGATCGGAAACGATAAGCCCTTCGTGATCGGGGCCAACACGCGCATTGCCGAGGACACCGGTACGGCAGCCGAGCTCGGGCTGAACGATGACCTCCAGCACTACTTCGAAGGAGCGATCGCCGATGTCGGGTTCTGGGGCGGCAATACGCCAGCAGACAATCTGGATGCCGGTCAAATTGCTCAACTGGCCGCGAATGGCCCCGGCGCACTCGATGGTGCAGTTGCCGGACCTCCTCCGGTGCCCGTCGGAGACGATCAGCTTATTGGCAATGGTGGAGATGACACACTGGACGGCGGCGCAGGCAACGACACTTTGGATGGTGGAGAGGGTGCCGACACCTTGATGGGCGGCTATGGCGATGACGTTCTGACAGGCGGGGCCGGCGATGACAGACTTGACGGCGGACATGGAGAGGATTCGCTGTCAGGCGGCGATGGCAACGATACGCTCATCAGCCGCGCAGATGGCCGAGAACCCGTCATCGCCCAGAACTACGACGCAGGCGACGATCCAAACGGTGAGATCGATGCGGTCACGAACATGCTCTATCCCTCGCAGGCCGATATGCCGGCCGACGATGTTCTGACGGGCGGGTCAGGAGCAGACGAATTCCTGTTCCAGACCCTCATCAACGGCAAAGAGGAGATCATTAACCGGCACGTCAACAACGACCGCACCATCGACTGGATGGGGGTTGCCGGCGAAAACGACAATGTTCACGACCACTGGGTCGACGGCATCGGCAATGACACCATCACGGACTTCAACCGCGATGAGAGCGACCGCATCACGATCGAAGGCCACACGACGGAAGTGTACCAGGTCGACACAGGCGTCGATGCAGACGGGGACGGCGCGGCGGACGATTCCGTCCTTCACCTCCGCTCGAACCAGGGCAATGGCGGAGGTGCGCATAACCTGGACCTGCTGGGCACGATCAGCGTGCTTGACGCAACCATTACGGACGCCGACTACACGACGAACGCCGGCGTGGCCTATGGCATTGTCGAAACGATCGACGAGATCGACGAGGCCATCACGCCGTTGATGCGGTCGGACGACACCGTGCCCGTCGCAGAGCAGCCGGACGCTCCGGATGCGCCTGAGCCCCCTGATGCTCCTGACACTCCTGAGCCGCCAGATACGCCAGAAACCCCTGATACCCCTGATACCCCCGACGCGCCCGAAAATCCGGCGAACGACACAACTCTGCTCGACGGCCTTCTGACACCCAGTGCCGACAATCCGGCAAGCGATGCACCAGGCGTTGGCGATGACCTGTTGATCGGTTCAGGAGCCTCAGACGATATCGGCGGGAGTTGGGGCGACGACCGCATTGCCGGCGATGCGGGAGATGACGACATTCGTGGCGGCCACGGCGACGACCTCCTGTCAGGCGGCGATGGTGATGACCTGCTGGCAGGCGACTTCGGCGATGACATTCTCATTGGCGGCTCCGGACAGGATGAAATCCGGGGAAACCGCGGCGAAGACGTCCTCGTTGGCGGCGATGCCGACGATATCCTCGACGGCGGAGCCGGAGACGACGTCCTGTTCGGGGGAGCCGGCGACGACATGATCGATGGCGGCCGCGGTGCCGATGTCGTCGTCTTGTCGGGATCGATCGAGGACTACACGGTGACAGCGTCCGAAAACGGCGTGTTCATCGCCAACGCCGCAGGCGAAACCGATCTCGTCTCTGATGTCGAGCATGTCTACTTTTCCGGCTCCAACGAGGTCTACGCCCTGCTGGACGATGGCACACTTGTCATCGCCGAGGACCGCGACGAGATCGAAGATCTCATCGAAGGGGACCTCTTGGGTGAAATCCTGGGCCTAACGGCGATGACCTCCATGAGCGGACCCGACGGCGTCGACCAGGCGTTGGCGGAGATGGCGGAACTTGATGCCTCGGATTCACTTGCTCCCCAATCGGGTGACGCGCCGTCCGATCTGCCCATTGCCATGGACGAAGACATGCTCGTCGATGCGGCCGTCGGCGAAATGCTTGTCGACGAAGGCATGCGTGTCGGCTGACCCGGCAGCTTTGCAGCATCGCCGTGAAATGGTTGCCGCCGGTGTTTGGACCGACGGCAACCCCAACAATCAAGCCTGCGGTCAGTACCTGGGCTTAGCGTGGTTTTTGAATTTATGGTCGAAGATCTTGCCGTGTGGGCGGCGCGTGTTGACTGGCTCCAGGCCGTCGTAACGATGCACTATTTCGCACTGGTCGCAGCCTTGTGCGGGGTCGTGATCGGCGACGTCCTGGGTGCCAGAATTTTGCTATTGCGCGGTCCGCCGGTATCCCCGCGCGCAGTGAGGCGTGCGCATGCGCTAGTTCTTGTGGGGCTCGTCTGCCTGCTTTTGAGCGGGTCTGCGTTGCTTGTGACCAAGCATGATTTTTCGAGCCTTCCATCGAAGCTGACATTCAAGCTGGGGCTGGCAGCGCTCGTTTGCGTCAATTCGCTCTTTCTCCAGCACTATCTTTTGCCGCTGGCCGCGTATGGCCGTCGCCCCATGGCAGCGAACCTGGGAGTTTCATTTACACTCAGGACTGCTGCGATAGGCACGACGTCGCTCATCTGCTGGGTTGGAATAACCACCGTTTCGTTCATCCCGGCATTGCAGGTGCTTTCAGCCGGCACGCTCTATCAGGGTGCGGCTCTGTGCTGGCTTGCCCTGTTCTCTATTCTTGCCACGACAATGCTGATGGCAGGCGCTGTCTATCGCAGCCAGATCCCGCGCTACCCGTTTCCAATACGCGAGGCGCAGAGATCGCGGTCCTCGGATCCGCAACCCGCAAGCCCACGAAGTTCAAACGGTACAGGTTCCAGCGCGGATACATTCTCGTTTTCATTTGCCAATCCGACGCCCGCCCCACAGCGGAATCTTCAAGAGCCGCACCAAGCCGGCCCTATGCGCCTTTCAGACCGGTTGGCAGATCTGACGGGAAGACCGCCCGTCAACGACAATCCCCAAGAGCCGATTGGTGCGGCGGTCCAGCTCAATACTCATATTTCAAAACGAAGGTCTGAGACCGCTCAGCGGTCCGCTGAGCAAGCAAACGAAAGGCCCAATTCCAACGGCCCATCTCCGAACGATGAAAATGAAACGCATGCGCTCAAGGATGTGCAGAAGTCCTGCCGCAACGTTTTGACCGGCGTTGCCATCATCAGCTTGTTCACCAACCTCTTGATGCTCACCGGGCCATTGTTCATGCTTCAGGTCTATGACCGGGTACTGGCCTCCAAAAGCGTACCGACCCTGACGGCATTGTTTGTGCTGACCATCGCATTGTTCGCCTTCATGGGGCTTCTCGAAGCGATACGTTCACGCCTGCTGGTTCGCGTCGGCTTGCGCATCGATCGCCTGCTTGCGAGCCAGGTGTTCGATGAAGCCATAAACATCGGCGATCCAACAAAACGCCATGAGCGAATGCAGCTCGTCAAAGACCTGAGGAATGTACGCCAGTTCGCCTCGGGTCCGTGCGCTACAGCGTTTTTCGACATGCCATGGGCACCGTTGTATTTCGCATTGCTGTTTGTGTTCCACTGGACCCTGGGCGCGCTGGCTCTTTGCGGTGCCGTGATTCTGGTGACGCTTTCTGTTCTCAACGAATGGTTGTCGCGCCGCCC
>CAYGRH010000157.1:0-7804 GCA_964352165.1 uncultured Hyphomicrobiaceae bacterium
GCTTTGAATACACGCGGGGACTTTCGGATGCAAAGGTTGTGCTGTTAGATGTCGGTTGGGGTTGGCAATCGGCAGTGGATTGCGGCCAGAGAGCAACGATGAAGCATTCTGCGCAACATTCGAAGCGATCGCTTTCAGCGGCCGGGCAGACCGCAAGCAGGAGGGGAGAGGTTGGTTTCGATGGTGACAGGCCGGTGAGAAAAGAAGGCAACAGCGGTTACAAGCTCGATTATTCCGCGCTGGCGGATGCGCTTCTACCTGCTGTTCTGGCTGCTGGGCGCATCGAAATGGCTGCCTGGGACGACCAGGCACTGCAAGTCAATCGCAAGGCGGATAATTCCCCTGTTACTGCTGCCGATCAGGATGCAGAAGACGTGCTTATCGTCGCGCTTGCGGAGGCCGCGCCAGGGGTCCTTGTGGTAGGCGAAGAACGTGCCGCGCAAACACGCGCTCCGGTCGGGAATGAACCGTTTTTCCTGGTCGATCCGCTGGATGGAACAAGAAACTTCATCGAGCATCTGCCGGAATTTACCGTCAACGTGGCGCTGATCGAGGATGGGCGGCCGGTCTTCGGGATGATCTACGCGCCAGCGCTGCAGGCCCTTTATGTTACGACATCTGCTGATAGCGCGGTTGAGGCCAAGGTTGCTTGCGGGGAGACGCCTGATGGCCTCGTGGGGTGTCGCGTCACGCCCATACACGCGCGGCAAGGCGACCCGGAATCCCTTATTGCACTGGCCAGCCGGTCGCATTGCGGCGACGAGATCGATGGGTTTCTGGCGAAGCTCGGCAAGTGCGAGACGCGGTGTATGGGATCGTCGATCAAGTTCTGTCTCATCGCGCGCGGTGAGGGCGACGTTTATTTGCGCACCGGTGAGACGAGCGAGTGGGATACGGCGGCGGGGGAAGCGATATTGCGCGCTGCAGGCGGGGCGGTGACGTCATTCGGCGGCAAGCCGTTGATCTATGGGCAGGCTGCAGATCAGTACCGAAACCCGCCGTTTGTTGCCTGGGGCGATAAGACATTGATGCGGCAGCTTTGAACGGCCTGAAACGCTTGCTGACTCACATCTAACTCATTGATTTCTAATGTGTAACTTCCGAGTTGAGCGCGTGCACCCAGATTGAAGGCCCTGTTTCAAGCCACAATCTCAGCCACACTTTGGTAACAACTTGCGCGCATTGGTTTGCGAAAGGTTAGCGTCGCGTGCCGCAGAGGCTCGCGCGCGCGTCCGATTTCCACGGATCCAGGACAGGCCATGAAACAGACCTATCTTTTCTATCGCGCCAGCCCGATGCTGGCTGCTGTCATATTCGTCTTAGCCAGCGGGTTCAGTGCTGCGCGGGCCCAGGAACAATTGCCTTGGGACCGCACCGCACAGTCCGGGACGTCGAATGAAGACGTTTACCGCGAGCGTATTCCAGAGCCAGATTATCGCAGTGGCGACGCATATCGGGATCAGGGGCGAGACGTGGGCCGGGACGCCTACGACAACCGGCGTGACGATTACCGCGATGCCCCGGCGGCACCGGCCTCGCGCGATTACAGCCGCGACTCCGGGTATGGCGATGGCAATGCTTCAAACCGAGGGCCTGACGCGGGGCGCGCGCCCTATGCGCCGCGTGAGGAGCGTCGCTATGGCGATGCCTACGATCCGTCACGCAACGACGCTTACCGGCCAGAGCGCTATGAACGCTACGATGAGGCACCTCGTCGGGAAGCTGCGCCCTACAACGGCGGCGATGGAAGGCCCAGCACGTATTCCCAGGATGAAATTATAAACGCCGGCCACGGCTTTTTCGGTTCGGTCAGTCAGGGACTGGCGAATGCCGTCGAATCGCTGTTTTCGAGTCAGGGCCGGCCAAATGGATACATTCTCGGAGAGGATGCCGGCGGAGCTTTCGTTGCCGGACTGAGATACGGAGAGGGCCGGCTTTATACGCGCGATGCCGGCGAGCATAAGGTCTATTGGCAGGGCCCCACCGTCGGCTACGACTTCGGCGGAGAAGGCTCAAGGGTCATGGTGCTCGTCTATAATATGCGCAGTCCGTCTGACATCTATCAGCGCTATGGTGGCGTGCAGGGTTCCGCCTACCTGGTGGGCGGAGTGAGCGTGCAGCTGCAGCAACGCGGTGACGTGACTCTGGCTCCGATCAGAGCAGGCGTGGGACTGCGACTTGGGGCCAACGTTGGGTATCTGAAGTACACGCGGGCCCCGACCTGGAACCCGTTCTGAACTAATGATAGATGCAGCGGGGCATCGGCATCGGCCAATTTTTGGCACTTTGTGGGGTCACATCAGACCAATCAGCGCGCTGCCCTGTAATACGGTTTAAGAGATTGGGATTTATCGAAGTTTCCGGTGAAAATATCGGTATTTCCACTTGAAACGATCCCGCCTTGAGGCCTCGCGCCTGCCCGGGCTTGCGGTGCGGGACAATTTGTTTCAATCCATGGTGTGGTTTATGCCGTGGGCAACTGAATTTGCGAATGGGGGTTGGAATTCAGATGGCTGCAAGCGGGTCGCTCGTGCAGGGTCACACTCGTGGCGCAAGTGGCAATGAAGCTGTATCGCTTTGATGGCATTTGATGCAAAATGACGGTGCTTCGATTGTGCTTGTCGGACGAATGTAACGCCGGGCTGCGGCTTTATGCCGACGGCGCGGCGGTCAGGGAAATTGTGCTGGAGATCATAGCGTTGTGACGATCCATGCGGTCATGCTGGCGGCGCTGGGATTTCTCAGCGCGATCCTGCTGGGTTTGCTTATTGCGCCCGCATACCGCAAGCGCACTCAACGGCTGACGACTGAGGCGCTTAAACGCTCGATGCCGCTCACAGAGGCTGAGATTCGCGCCGATAAGGACCGGCTGCGAGCTGATTTTGCGCTTATCATTCACGAACTAGAAGCAAAGGTCGAACGTGCTCAGCTCGCTGCGGCACGTCAGCGCGTGGAGATCAATCGCCGCGATGCCGCGATCAGCGGTCTCGAAGGCGATGTTTCAACGATGCGGACCTCGCTTGAAGAGCATGAAAACGCCCGCCGTGTGCTCGAACACACGATCATGGACCGGCTTCCCAAAGTGGAGCAGCGCCTGAGCGAGGCGCGCCGTTTGTTGCTGCAACGTGACCGTGAGATTTCCAAGCTGACGGCTTCAGCCGAGAAGCAGGGCATTGCGCTGGAAGAAGCCGCGCAGATCAACACGCAGAACAGGGATGAAATCCACCGCTTGTCGGCTGCCCTGACCACCCGGGCGTCGCGCGGCCGCGATGGACTGAGCGATGGCCGTTTCGACGGCGAAGTCGCACTACGCTCGGAAATCGAATCGCTGCGGTCAAAGACACGCGATCAGGCTGCGATGGTGGCCAGGCTGCAAGGGCTGCTCGCTCGCGCGGGTGGATCGGTCGGGGCGAAGGGAGCTGCTTCGCTGACACCGGACGCGGCATCAGCAGGGCCGTTGGGCATGCACCGGGCTGAAGACGAGATTGCCCGGCTGAGTGCGGATCTCGCCGAAGCCGAGGCGCAATTGCGCTCGCTGCAATCCACGGCAGAGCAAGGTCAGCAAGGCCAAGCGCAGTTGCAATCGGATCTGGTCATGTTGAAGTCGGCCAATCAAGACCAGTCGCGTGAAATCGCGCAATTGAAGGCTGAGCTTGGAACTTACCGCGACGGCGATCAGAACGATGCTGCGATTTCCGAAAGCAAGATGGCGATGAAGGCAAGGATTGCTTCGTTGGCCAAGCAAAGCGAAGAGCAGACGGCGCTGATCCACAGTTTGCGGGCTGACCTTGCCGCCAACAACGACCGTATGGCGCGGCAGGCGTCACATTTTATGGAAGAACTCAGGCGGCTGGGGGGTGGAACCGTTCCAACAACCGGCCCGGCGCGGCGCAAGCCCACCATCGGATATGGTGAGAACGGTAACGGCGGTAGTTACGAATCGCGCGGCGAGGCGTCTAAGCGTCCTTTGTCGGAACGCATCGCTGATCCGCGACCGGCGGGATCGGCGCAGAGCCTGGAGCGCGCAGCCGTCGCGAGACGGGCTGCTCAGGGCGTCGAGCAGGACGACCCTAAAAACCTGGAGCGGGCCTCCGGTTTCCTGCGTGCGCTTGGCGGGTTTGCGCCTCCCGTGCCAGCCAATAATACCGACGCGGCGCCATCTCGTGGCGAAGCGATTGGCGATGTGGCTGCTGCAAGTGCGGACAAAACTGCCGCTGGTTCAGAAGACGCACAACCGGCTGCGAAGCGACGCATGGGCGGCCTACTGGATCGCATCACCGGGCTTGACCGTAGCGGGTCCTGATAGGTCTTCCTCCAAACATCGGCACGCGCTGTTCAGCGCGGCATCACTGATAAGCTGAGCGTTTCGCTCGCTGTGCTGCGCCGGTCGTGCGGTGGTTTCTCATGCCTGACGTCTGCGTGGCGGTCGGCACATGCCGTTCCGCTGTATTCCTATTCGGGTGGGGCAGGCCTATCGGCGGCATCTTTAGCTTCGCCGGTCACGATTGATATGCGCCTGATTACGTTGCCGGATTTCAGATCGATTATGGCGATGCCGTCGCCGGAAGGGCCGGTATGGTGGACCGCGAGCTGCGAGCCATCCAGCGAGGTTGATATCACCTTGGTGAGACCGGGAAGGCCGAGGCTGATGGGAACTTGCGGATCGGCGTAAGGGGCGGCGGTTACTGCTTCGCTTGCGGGTCGCATCATCAGGTAGGCGATGCGGCCGATGACGGTTGCCATTCCCACGATCAGGATGATGCCGAGGACGACGACGATGACCTGCAGCATGCGCACGTTGGGCGGTGTCTCGTTATCTGGGGTTTCAGGTCCGTTTGGCGGCGTAACGGTCGTCGACATTCGGGGCACTCTTTCTAGATTTGAACGGCTGGTGAGCGGATATTTGACGCTTTGATCAGTTCGCGCACGCTGGCGTTAAGGCTTCGTGTGATGAGCTGTGGTCGGGGCACTTTGTCAGGCGGTCAGGCTGGCGGTCAGACTTGCTGGCTGGCTGGCCGCCCTGTCTGGAAAAGTTGGGCGCGCGCGAGCAGATGGCAGAAGCTCGCAAAGGTATAAACACCCAAACCTATGTCGTCATTAATTCGGCTCGAGCCGCAGAGTGCTGGCATTCTTTCAGGCCGCTTGTGCAAGTCGGGCTTGGATTGCCGGCGCGCTCGGCGTAAAGCGTTCGCATGGAACAAGAGTTTGAAACTCACGTTGTGGACGTGGAAGAAGGTGAAGCCGGTCAGCGTCTCGACCGCTTTCTGGCCGCGCGTCTCGAAGGACTGAGCCGCTCGCGGCTTCAGGTGCTGATCCGGGCAGGGCGTGTGCGTTCCGGCGAGGCGGTCGTTAGCGATCCCGGCGATAAGGTTCGCGCCGGCTCCGCCTATACAGTGTCGGTGCCGCCGCCCGAACCGGCTGAGCCAGCCGGTGAAGATATTCCGCTTCAGATTGTCTACGAGGACAGCGATCTCATCGTGATCGACAAGCCAGCGGGGTTGGTGGTCCATCCCGCGGCAGGGCATTCCAGCGGTACGCTTGTAAACGCATTGATCGCGCACTGCGGCGATAGCCTTTCGGGGATCGGTGGCGTGCGTCGGCCAGGCATCGTGCACCGGCTCGACAAGGACACATCAGGCCTGTTGGTGATCGCGAAGAACGATGCGGCGCATTCGGGACTGAGCGAACAATTCGCCTCCCATGGCGAAGACGGGCGGCTGCACCGGGTCTATCAGGCGTTTGTCTGGGGAGAGATGGCGCGGGTCAGCGGCATGGTGGATGCGCCGCTTGGCAGAAGCAACGCCAATCGGATGAAAATGGCGGTTGTCTCGGAAGACGACGGCCGTCATGCCGTCACGCATTACTCTGTTGCCGCAACATTCCGGGGGCCGGGCGAGCCGCAAGGCTCGAAAAAGCCTCCGGGCATTCTGGTGTCTCGGCTTCGTCTGGAACTTGAGACCGGCCGCACGCACCAGATCCGCGTCCACATGGCCCATCTCAATCATCCGCTGCTGGGTGACCTCGCATACGGCAGCGGCTTTAAAGCAAGTGCACGGCTGTTAACGCAGGACGCGCGCGAGGCGTTGAACGCACTCGGCCGACAGGCGCTGCATGCTGCAGAATTAGGGTTTGTGCATCCGGCGAGCGGGGAAGATCTGGCGTTCGAAAGTGCGTTGCCGCAGGACATGACCCGCTTGGGTGAGGCGCTAGGCGCCATGGCTGGAGCGGTGGTCGAGCAAGACTAGTTGTGAGCTCTCAGTTCGTTGCCGGGAACAGCCGCTCAGGGGCCGCAGGTTGGGGTTGCTGCGATCGGTGTGCAAAGGGCCGGGCTGCTTTCGGCAGGTTGGGGAAGTGGGAGGCCGGTCGGCAGGGGCTCGGCAGCGGGGTTGATCCGAGACTTTTGCCCACCGACCTCCGATGAGTGAGTGCGTCCTTAGAGAGGGCAACGGACGCGACCACTCATTAATCGTCTGATCGTCTCGCGAATGCCGGTTTGCTAAACCGGTCTAGCTCGCTTGAGATGGAAGCTAGCTGTGGATTGTGACGATCACTTAAAATCCGACTTGAAATGTAGCTTGCCTTTCGCGAATCACGGTGTCTGCTTTTCCAGCCTGTGGAGAACCATTGCCGTCAAAGTGCCGCTGCGGCATGAGGGAGTGCGGCAAGCGCGGCCCTGCAATCGCTGTTGAGCTTTTGGTCGCCTGCGGATCCGTTGGCTCGCGCATTATTTTCAACGACTTTTTCGGAGTGAGGAATGGCAGGATTTGGTTCGGTTCCCAGTGTTACGAGCAGGGTTCAGCATCGCAAGGTGGGGCTTGCCGACGATATCGATTTTGAGATCTTCGGACAGGAGATGCAGTTCGTTGTGATCGAATTGGATCCCGGCGAGAGCGCAATCGCCGAGGCCGGGGCCATGATGTACAAAGACGTGCCCGTCCACATGGATACTGTCTTTGGCGATGGCAGCAAAAAGCAGACGGGCGTTCTGGGCAGCCTCGTGGGTGCTGGCAAGCGGCTTTTGACCGGCGAAAGCCTCTTCATGACGGTGTTCTCGCACCAGGGGCAGGGCAAGGCAAAGGTGGCGTTTGCGTCGCCTTATCCGGGCACGGTTATCCCTTTTCACCTGGCTGATATCGGCGGCACTTTAATCGCGCAAAAGGATGCCTTCCTTTGCGCGGCAAAGGGTGTGTCGGTCGGGCTGCATTTTCAGAAGCGCATCATGACTGGATTGTTTGGCGGCGAAGGCTTCATCATGCAGAAGCTCGAAGGCGACGGATTCGCCTTCATCCATGTCGGGGGCGCAGTTATCGAGCGGCAACTCGATCACGGCGAGGAACTGCACGTCGATACGGGCTGTGTGGCGGCGATGACCAGCGATGTGTCATTCGACATCGTGCGAGCTGGTTCGGTGAAGTCCATGATTTTTGGTGGGGAGGGTGTGTTCTTTGCCCATCTGCGCGGACCGGGGAAGGTCTGGATACAAAGCCTGCCGTTCTCGCGACTGGCTGGCCGGGTTCTGGCCAATATGGGGCCGGGTGGTGGAACCGGTGAGGGCTCTATTCTTGGGCCGATCGGCGGGATCTTCGATGGAGACAACGGCTAGTTGGGTTCGCAAGCGCCTGCTTGCCCTGGCAGTTGTTCCGGCCAAGCAGGAGGGAGGCGGACTGAACTGAACGCGCTGCCGGCGGACCCTTGTTTAAGCCCAGAACCGAGGGCAAACAAAAAAGCCAGGATCCGAAGATCCTGGCTTTCTCGAAGGTAAACTCGGGAGAGTTTAGGGAAGTGCAACAGTGGCGGTGAAGAC
>CAYGRH010000158.1:0-7800 GCA_964352165.1 uncultured Hyphomicrobiaceae bacterium
CGTCTCGCGCACTCGGCGCAAATTGAACGCTTCCTCTACCGGGAAGTCGTAGCGTACCGCAAACATATAGGCGACGCCCATCAGGCCGAGCGCACCGAGAATGCCGGGCACGAAGCCCGCAACAAATAATTGTTCGACCGATGTGTTGGCTGAAGCCGCATAAAGGATCATCGGGATCGACGGCGGGATGATGATCGCGAGTGATGCCGACGAAGAAGTAACCGCCGCAGCAAACGCCGGTGAATATCCGCGCTTCTTCATCTCCGGGATCATGATGGACCCCATTGCGGCCACGTCGGCAACGGCAGAACCGGATATTTCGGCAAAGAACAGTGAGACCCCGATGTTGACCATCGCCAGCCCGCCCCGCACGAAACCAATCAGTGCGGAAATGAAATCGATCAGACGCTTGGTGATGCCGGCTGCGTTCATAATGGCGCCAGCCAGGACGAACATCGGAATAGCAATCAGCGAAAAGCTGGTCGCCCCGTCGTACATGTCGAGCGCGACTGTTACGAGAGAGCCTGTACCCTCGGTAATCAACAGGCCGAGAACGCCGCAAAGCGCCAATGCCAGCGCGATCGGTACGTTCAGGCAAATCATCGCCACAAGGGCAAGGAAGGTGATGAGGATAATCATAAGGCGCGGTCCGCTCTAGGGTGTGATTGCAGGATCAATGCTCAAGCGAACGGCCAGCAGCCGTTTCACGCCAATACATCGGCAGGCTCAACAATTCGCAGATGATGAACAAGATGGCACCGATCGGGATTACCGATTGTGTGAGCTGAACTGGTATCCAGGTGAGGCTGACCAGCGTTTCGCCTGCAAGCACATCAAGCACTCTAAACCCTGCCCAGGCCATCAGCACCATGAAGCCGATGACGAGAACCTCAGCCGCGACAACGGCGGTCATTCGCAAGCCGACAGGCATGGCCAACAATGCGCTGTCAAAGCCGATATGCTTGCGCCGCAAGGCCGCCAGGGCTGCCCCGTAGTAGGTGATCCACGCAAGAAGGACGGACGCGATTTCGTCGTACCAACTCAGCGAATTGCCAGCGATCCGGTAGCAGACTGCAACGACGACGACGATGGTCAAGATCACCATCAACGCGAGCAGAATCCATTCCAGCAACCGCCCCATGGTTGTCCGCACTACGTCCAGCATAATCGATCCTTTGACAGGAATACTTTGAGGGCGCCGTCCCATCGATGCCCCGTCCTACCCACAGAGCAGAATGGCGCACGATCACCGCGCGGCTTTGCGGGTGCGGCTTAATTGAAGTGACGGGGTGTGATCGCAAATGCGATGCAAAGCCGCTGGGCCTTCATCGCACAGTAGGCAATTCAATCCGCCCCGCCTGGGCCGATGGTCCGGCATCCAGGCGGGGCGTTTTTTGTCGTTGATGACCAGAGTTACTTGGCCAGGTCGCGAACTTTTTTCACGAGTTCAGCACCGCCGTCGACGCTCGAGGCGAACTCGTCGTAAACGGGCTTCGATGCTTCGACAAACGCGTCCTTATCGGCTTCGTTCACCGTGATGCCGCCGTCCTTAAGCTTGCCCAGAAGGTCGGTTTCCAGGTTGGCCGCCGTTTCATAAACGTAGGCCTGCGTCTCCTGAGCGACTTCGGTCAAGATCTTCTGGACGTCTTCAGGCAGCTTGGAAAAGTTCTCTTCGGAAGCGACAACATAGGCCGGCGTGTAGACGTGCCCGGTGATCGAAAGGTACTTCTGCACTTCCTGGAATTTGGCGCTCCAGATCTGCGCGTAGGGGTTTTCCTGGCCGTCGATGACGTTGGTCTGCAACGCAGTGAAGACGTCCGAGAAAGCCATAGGTGTCGGGTTGGCGCCATACAGTTTGAACATTTTCACGCGCCATTCACCCTTCGGCGTGCGCAGCTTCACACCCTGCAGGTCTTCCGGCTTGTTGATCGGGCGCAGGTTGTTGGTGATGTGGCGGAAGCCGTTTTCCCAATAGGCAACGATCCGGTAACCCTTTGACTTGGCAGCGCTTTGGAACATATCGCCAAGTTCAGCCTGGACCTTCTTCATATGTTCGCGGTCTTTGATGATGTAGGGCATCTCAAACACGCCGAACTCGGGCGAGACAGAGGACATCACCGATGACGGCAGGCTGAATGTGAGCTGACCCAGCTTCAGCTTCTGCATCATTTCTTTGTCTTTGCCGAGCTGGGATGCGCCGAACACCTGCACTTCGGCCTTGTCGCCGAGCTTTTCATTGGCCCGCTTGGCGAACTCCTCAGCGGACATCGCAAACAGCGATCCAGGCTCGCCGACGTGCCCGAACTTGATCGTGATTTTTTCAGCCTGTGCAGCGGTGGCGGCAAAGCCTGCCGTGGCGGCGAGCGCCAGAGCTGCCAGCATGGAAGTCGGCTTGAAAGTCGCCTTCATCAGGGTCCTCCTAGAGTTTCGTCTTTTTGTATCGTTTGCCTTTACGGCTTGATCGTTTTTTGGCCTTGGCTTGCTTTATTGCGCAAATCCACCTGCAGGGCGATGGCTTTCGACTTGTCTATTATTCGGCGCGCCAGCAACCCAACCACGTGCCGATGTCCAATTGTCCATTCACGCCCAACGCTACGACTTGGCAGAAATGAAAGTGGGCCCGCCTCATCGGTGAGGTTGTCGAAGTCCATCACCGCCTTGGCGAAATTTCGGATCGTTCCGCGTTGCAGATTTCGTCCTTTCGGCTAGGCTTCAATGAATTATGAATACAAAATTCAGTCAAGTAGGATTCCCACGCCGATGGCTAATCTCGCCAATCCTTCGCTCGAGCGCCGCCTGAAGGCCGCTGTCAAAGGCGAGGTTTTATGCGACGCTTGGAGCCGGGGGCGCTACGCCACGGACGCCTCGATCTACCAGATCGTGCCCGAAGCCGTTGTCGTGCCCCAAGACTTCGAGGATGTGGCGGCCGTCATCGAGATCGCGCGTGACGAAGGCGCATCGGTGTTGCCGCGCGGAGGAGGCACCTCCCAATGCGGCCAGACCGTAAACTCTGCAATTGTCATCGATACGACGAAGAACTTGAACGCGCTTGTCGCATTTGACGCCGAAGCGGCAACCTGCACAGTCGAGCCCGGCATGGTGCTTGATGAGCTCAACCGCCAGCTGAAGCCGCATGGCCTGTGGTATCCAATCGACGTCTCCACATCATCGCGCGCCACGCTCGGCGGCATGGCCGGTAACAACTCATGCGGTGGTCGCTCCATCCGTTACGGCATGATGCGCGACAACGTCATTGCCATCGAAGCGTTGCTTGCAGACGGCAGCCAGGCGCGATTTGGCCCGCTCGATAACGCGCTGAGCTCGAACGGTGGCATCGGGGCTGATGGCAACGATGGACCCATCCAGTCCCTGACACGCGACCTCCTCGCGCTGGGCGACCGTGAGGCTGCCGAAATCGCCGCGCGCTTCCCCAAAGTCATGCGCCGCGTCGGTGGCTACAACATAGATGCGCTGACACCCGGCCGCAGCCCGATCAACCTCGCCCAACTTCTCGTCGGGTCGGAAGGCACACTGGCGTTTTCAAAGCGTCTCGATCTGAAGCTGTCCCCGCTGCCAGCAAACAAGGTCATGGGTGTCTGCCACTTCCCCACCTTCTATGCCGCGATGGCCTCTACGAAGGAAATCGTCAAGCTCAAGCCGACAGCGGTTGAACTGATCGACCGCAACATGATCTCGCTCGCTCGCGACATCGCCATGTTTCAACCAATCGTGGAACGTTTCGTACGCGGCACGCCCGATGCACTTCTGGTGGTGGAGTTCGCAGAAGCAGACCAGTCCGAAAACCTGTCCCGTCTTCGGCAGCTCGGCGAATTGATGGGTGATCTCGGTTTCGATTGGCAGGCCGGTCCCGACAAATGCGGCGGCGTCGTCGAGGCTGTTGAACCCTCGTTCCAGGCGCAGATCACCGAAGTCCGCAAGTCCGGCCTCAACATCATGATGTCGATGAAGTCCGCGGGAAAACCGGTTTCCTTCGTCGAGGACTGCGCCGTGGAGTTGGAAGATCTTGCCGAGTTCACAGCCGGCCTGACCGAGATCTTCGAGAAAAACGGCACCCATGGCACCTGGTACGCACATGCCTCCGTTGGCTGCCTGCATGTCCGCCCTGTCCTTAATCTGAAGCTGGATCAGGACGTGAAGGTGATGCGCGCCATCGCCGAAGAGGCCTTCGAACTGGTCGCGAAATACAAGGGATCGCATTCCGGCGAACACGGCGACGGCATCGTTCGCTCCGAGTTCAACGAGCTCATGTTCGGCGGCCGCATGATGGCGAATTTCCGCGAGGTAAAGCGCAGCTTCGATCCCAAAGGCGTGTTCAACCCCGGCAAGATCGTCGACGCGCCAAGGATGGATGATCGCTCGCTGTTCCGCTTCAAGCCTGACTACGCCGTGCGCGATCTCAAAACTGAACTCGACTGGTCGGCCTGGCCGGGCGCGGGCGGCGGCTTTCAGGGCGCGGTCGAGATGTGCAACAACAACGGCGCCTGCCGCAAGCGTTCGGGCGGCGCGATGTGCCCGTCCTTCCGCGTCACCGGCAATGAACGCGACCTGACCCGCGGCCGCGCCAACTCCCTGCGTCTTGCAATCTCCGGACAGCTCGGTGCCGGCGCGATGACCAGCGATGAAATGGCCAAGACCATGGAGCTGTGCGTCGGCTGCAAGGCGTGCAAGCGCGAATGCCCGACCGGCGTCGACATGGCGCGCATGAAGATCGAGGTCGCCGCAGCCCGCGCCAAGAAGAACGGATTGTCTTTGCGCGACCGACTGATCGCCTGGATGCCGCGCTACGCACCCTACGCCGCTCGCGCGTCCTGGCTCGCAAATCTGCGCAATTCCGCGCCGGGGATACCACGCCTTACCGAAGGTCTCACCGGCTTTTCAATGCACCGCAAGTTGCCGTCTTGGCGCTCTGATTTCTACAAGGGCGCTGCCGGTAGTGGGAATGCCGGCGCGACCCGCGCGCCTGTGATCTTGTTTGCAGATACCTTCAACACCTACTTCGAGCCCGATAACCTGCGCGCAGCCGAGCGCGTTCTGACCGCAGCCGGCTACCGCGTCATCACCCCGTCCGTGCCCGGCGGCGACCGCCCGCCCTGCTGCGGCCGAACATTCCTGACGACCGGCCTCGTGGATCAGGCCCGCAAGGAAGCCGATCGGCTGGTCGCAGCCTATGCGCCGCACGTCCGCGCCGGAGCAAAAATCGTTGGTCTCGAACCCAGTTGCCTGCTTTCCCTGCGCGATGAACTTCCTGGCTTCATGAAGAGCGACGACGCGCGCGCAGTGGCTGGTGCGGCGATGATGTTTGAAGAATTCCTCTCGGAAGAAAAGCCAGACATCGCCTTCAAGACGCTCCCGCGCAAAGCCCATCTGCACGGCCATTGCCATCAAAAGGCAATGAACGTAATGGGCCCTGTCGAAACGGTTTTGCGCATGATCCCCGGCCTTGAAGTGCAACTCATCGAGTCGAGCTGCTGCGGCATGGCAGGCGCATTCGGATACGGTCGCGACACCTACAACGTATCCATGGCGATGGGCGAACTGAGCCTGTTGCCGGCCGTTCGCTCAGCCGCCCAAGATGATCTGATCGTCGCCGACGGTTTTTCCTGCCGGCACCAGATCGCAGATGGTACGGGCAGATCGGCCCGCCACGTGGCGCGCATTCTCGATGAAGCGCTTGCCGCTCATGAAGGAGTGGCAGCGGACGGTGAATTGCAAAAATGAGGTCGCAAGCGATGCATCAAGACCAGGCAGATGGCGCCGAAGCCCTTGTTCGCAGGCCGCTCCATTTACAGCTTGTCGAGCGACTGCATCAGTTGATCGTCGAGGGCGAACTGGCACCGGGCGCAAAGGTACCGGAAAAAGAACTCTGCGAGCGCTTCAACGTCTCCCGCACACCGATGCGCGAAGCCTTGAAGGTGCTGGCTTCAGACGGGCTCATTACGCTGACCCCCAATCGCGGTGCCACGGTCTCCGACATCACCGCAGCCGACCTCGAAGAAGTCTTCCCCGTGATGGGCGCGCTCGAAGCTTTGGCAGGCGAACTCGCCTGCAAGAGGATCACCCAGAAGGAATTGGCACGCATCAGGTCGCTGCATGCCGCGATGGTGCGCCACTACGATCAGCGCCATCTGACTGCTTACTTCCGCGCAAACCAGGAAATCCACGAAGCGATACTGTCAGCCGCGCGCAACGAAACGCTTTCGCAACACTACCGCACGCTGGCAACGCGTATCCGCCGCGCCCGTTTCGTGGCAAACATGTCCGAGGACCGCTGGCGCGAGGCTGTCGAAGAGCACGAGCAGATGCTGACAGCGCTTGAAAAGCGCAACGGACGCCAACTTGCATCAATCCTGAAGCGCCACCTGCAAAGCAAGTACGAGACCGTCAAACACTGGCTGGAGCAACAGGCGCAGGCCACATCGGCCGATGCCGAAAAGCCCAAACGCAAGGAACGCGCTGCGTAACTTCCCGCGTCTTGGACAGCACTCTGCGCGCTGCGAAGGTGTTCTAGGCCGGGCTCTACTTAATCCTGCTGCACGGTCGACGGCCTGAGCTGCCGGCTCGGTGCATAGGTGCGAACCTTCGGCACCAGCCCATTGCCGAGGGCGCGCTGCATACCCTCCCAGTACTCCACCGTCATCAGTTCCCCGTGCATATCCTTGAAGTAATTGCGCAGGTGCCGATCCTCGATCCGCAAACCGACCAGCATTTCCTCCGGCAGGAAGATGGTGCCATCCTCGAAGTACCAGTCGGGGATGTCCTCCTCGCCGTCAAAGCGGCCCTGGTTCGTTCGGATTTTCACGTCGGTCAGCGTTTCCACGGCATCGTAGTCGAACAGGTAGACCTTCCCCGTGCGGCTCACTCCGTAGTTGCGCGCATCCAGATCCTTGTTGAAAATGTTGGCCGCAGCGTTGTTGCGAATGCAGGTTCCCAGCCCGAAGATGGCAGCTTCCGCGGCTTGCTGATCGGCCTGCTCCAGGTACTGCGGCAGCGGAACAAGCTTCATTTGTACGATCAAGTGCCGGAACAACACGTAGCGGTGCAGGATCACGGCGTTCGACGGAGACTCTTTCGTCAACTCACGCAACAGTTCCGGCGTGAACCATTTTTTGTCGAGACGCACGTTGTCGTAGATGACGTTATCGAGCATGGACCCCGCGCGGTCCGTCTCGTGCACGACCCGGTATTTGTCGAGAACGGCATCGACGCCGTCGAAGGTGTCCCACTTGTACCCGTCGGTCGGTTTGTCGCGAATGATCTTGATGATGTATCGCGACGACGGCATGGAAAAACCGATCGCCACCGTGCCCGCCGTGCCGATGGCAAAGTCGAACGTCTCCCCTGACGTCGCGTGCTCCGACTGCAGCTCGCGCATCACCGCGACCTTGCCGATATGATTGAAGCCGATGGTCGAGTAATGCAGACCGAGCGGTCGCTTGGGCATCGTCTCGTGCAGGAACTTCGCAAGCTGGTGGTAATGGCCTTCCGTCACATGGAAATTTGCCAGGGCCGAAGAAAACACCCAATGGATATCGTCGCGCTCAAACAGAACCGCATCGGCGAACACACCATCTTTTTCATGCAGCAATGCGATCGCGACGGGCAGATGTCCGGGTGGCTGGGTTTGCCCCGGTTCGGCATCGAACCGCACCCGTCCCAGAATGTAGGCACCGCGGTTGCGGTAAAAACCGGCGTTGACGACCTGCAACGCGCACACGCCGGTGACTTTCGCCACGCGCTTGTCAAGTTCAACATTGATGCTTTAAGCGATAAGGGCAGCGT
>CAYGRH010000159.1:0-7776 GCA_964352165.1 uncultured Hyphomicrobiaceae bacterium
CTCCTGAGCCGGCCACCACGATTGATTTTGGCAGAGCGGCGGGCTTCATCGCCTCGAAGTATGTCCAGATGTGCTCACCATCGGGGGTAACGCCGGGAATCGAGCGGGGCCGCGCCCCCGTTGCCAGGATGATATTGCGGGCCTGATACGAACCGGTGCCGAGTGTGCCCTTCGGCACGCTGGCCTGCGGCTCGATCGCCGGCTTGCTGGGTTCGCGCACTTCGATCGCTGCTGGTCCGGCTTGCGTCGGCGGCGACGTTATCGTCGCCTCTCCCCAGATGACATCCACCTTGTTCTTTTTAAGGAGGAAACCAACCCCGCCGTTGAGCTGGCCGGAAACGGTCCGCGAGCGTTTCACCAGTGGTGCGATGTCGATTGTTTCAGGTCGCGTCAATTCGAGCCCGAATGATTTGCCGTGTTCAGCCAGATGCAGAACCTCGGCTGAACGCAGAAGCGCCTTGGTCGGAATGCAGCCCCAGTTCAAGCAAATGCCGCCCAAATGTTCGCGCTCGATGACGCCAACTTTCATCCCGAGCTGGGCGGCCCGAATGGCGGCGACATAGCCGCCAGGGCCAGAACCAATCACAAGCACATCATAGACATCACTCATAGTTACGCACTTCCTTCGTCACACAACAAAAACGCAAAAAATAAAACCGGCCTAAGCCGGTTTTAAGTAGAGGTGCTGGTCGTTGGCTTGCTTCCATAGGGGGACGGAAAACTAATTGCCGACAAACCCATTTTCTTGGTGTGAGCGTGGGGTCAAGTGAACAATCCGAACCGGAGACGGGAGTGGTTCGAACAATCCAGCAAGGCTCCCCACGCTCTTTGTGGGATTTACAGGGCCCACAATCGCTTCTGACGAAGGGTGTGTCAGAAGAATACCGCGCCACCGAATGCGAAGATGTGGAGTTCTTCGAATTCTTCCGTGCCGGAAACGCCGGCTGTCGTCCGGAAGTCAACTTCGGCGTCGTAGTTCTTATACTTCAACCAGACGGCCATCGACGCTGCGTCGATTTCCTGGACCACACCAAGGCCCCAGCGGTTGAATTCCGAACCCGTGATCGCGACATTTGCATCGGCTGCGTTTGCGCAGTTTGCATCAATGTTGGCACCAGTTCCGTCAAAGGCACCACATGCGGAGGCAATGCCGCCGAACATGTCGCTGTCACGGCCGTATTCACCGTAGAAGACGGTAGCACCCAGTGGGTTCAATTTGGCGCGAACACCACCCTTTAGGTACAGCTGATCGGTTTCAGGAATATTGCCTTCTGGCATTTCGTGCCCGTAGTGAACGCTACCGAAAAGACCGGTTGGCGTGTGGAGGGCAGCGAAGTTGATCTGCCACATTTCAGAGTCGACCGTCGTACCGCCTGCACGGCCATCGCTGTTTACGTGGTAGGCCGCACCGAATGCCGTTTTGAAGGCACCGAATTCGCCGCTGTGACGAAGGGCGATATCCCAGAAGTCGTCTTCACCCCAGGATGTCGACAGAACGAAACCGTTCCAGGTTGGCGTGTCGTAACGAACGCTGTTCGTACGGTCACCGTTACAGTCGCCGAAGATGCCGGCGCCGACCGAATAACAATGCCCGACACTCGTCCAAGCCGCACCCGAGCGGTTCGACGTGCCTTCTGGAACAAGCGCGAAGCTGGCGCCATCGAAGATAACGAGGTTAGCGGCAAAGATGCTGCCTGCACCCGACAGGTCGACCCAGACGTCGTCGCCTGCCTGGCTCTGCTGACCGATGGAGATACGGCCGAGACGTGAACTCTTGAGCCACCAGTAGGCGTTCAACAGACCAGGTGAACCTGCACCTGCATCGTCGTTGTCTGCGTTCTGCTGGAAGCCGTTGGCGTCGACGATATCAAGACGCAGGCTGAAACCAGCATCCCACTCGCCGTTGATCTTGGCGCTTCCATCAAAGTGCAGACGGTTGCCGAGGTCGTTAAGGCTGGTTCCGACGTAGGCATCAGTATTGATGCTGTCGTCCCAGCCCATGATCTGGGTGGTGACCCAGCCCGAGATCGTCAGAGACACTTTGCGGTTACCCTTGCGAGCCGTAGTGGCTTCAAGTTCAGCAATGCGCTCTTCAAGATCAGCGCAGCAATCTCCCCCGAGATCGGCTGCTCCGGCAGTCGTCGCTGTTGCCAGCGAACCGGCGACCAACGCCGCTGCCAATAAACTTCCCCTCATATTCAAACCCCCGATCATATTTCGATCTCCTTCTGCTGGGTGCGTTCGTCTGGTCCTGGCCTTGGCCGTTGCCGTTACGAACGCGGTCCAAATCGCACTGTTTAATTAATTGTCACGCAGAATACTTTTCCCGTCGTCGACGCTTAGAAAGGCGGCGTCGAAAGCTTTTCGCAAATGCTTTCAACTTCTAAAGTTCCCCTTTCTTCATTTGTGTTGCCAAATAGTCAGCCTGGCGTATCGCCAGTGCTACAATCGTGAGAGTTGGGTTCGGCGAAGCGCTTGTGGTGAACTGACTTCCGTCAGAAACGAAGAGGTTTTTAACGTCGTGGGCCTGGCCCCATTTGTTAACGACTCCGTCGGAAGCCTTCGCGCTCATGCGATTCGTACCCATGTTGTGGCTCGCTGGGTAAGCGGGAAGGTTGTAAATCTCAGTCGAACCCAGACTGTTGTAGATCTTCTCCATCTGCGCGTAGGAGTGATTGCGCATATTGGTATCGTTGGGATGGTCGGTTTTTGCCACGACAGGAACTGGCAGGCCGTATTGGTCCTTTTCAGATCCATGCAGAGTAATCGCATTAATTTCCTGAGGCATATCTTCGCCACAGATCCAAACGCCCGACATATATTTGTATTTCTCGAGCGCGCCCGAGACCTTCTGCCCCCAGCCGGTTGGTCCTGGTACGAGGAACGCCGACAGGAAGCCGATGCCGAGGGCCAGCTTTTCAATCGTGTAGCCACCGGCAAAGCCGCGCGAATCATCGTAGCGGGCTTCGTCGCGAACAATGCCTGCCACCGCGGTACCGCGGTTCATGTGCACTTCGCCCGGCATAACCGCATAAACACCAGCCGTCATGTGGGTCATGTAGTTACGTCCGACCTGACCTGACGAGTTTGCCAGTCCATCAGGGAACATGCTGGACGCTGAGTTCAGCAACAGTCTAGGTGATTCGATCGAGTTGCCGGCAACGCAAACGACACGCGCCTTCTGGCGTTGCTGTTTGCCGTCTTTGTCGGCGTAGACAACGCCTGAAACCTTGCCCGACTTGTCGTGCTCGACTTGCAGCACCATGCAATTGGTGCGGATTTCGCAGTTGCCGGTCTCAACGGCGCGGGGCAGTTCGGAATGAAGTGTCGACCACTTCGCGCCGATCTTGCAGCCCTGCATGCAGAACCCGATCTGCTGGCAGGCCGGGCGTCCGTCACGTTCCTCAGAGTTGATGGCCATCGGTCCGGCCGTGATGTCGGAATAGCCGATTCGGCGTGCGCCCTCGGCCAGCACTTTAAAGTCGGCGCTCCACGGCAAATGCGGCATGCCGGTTACAGGGCCGGTAATGCCCATTTTCAACTCGGCCTTGTCGTACCAAGGCGACATTTCCGTGAGCGTAACCGGCCAGTCGAGAACGTTGGCGCCGGCGACGCCTCCCGACTTGGTTTTCATCATGAACTCATGTTCCTGATAGCGGATAGAAACACCCGCCCAGTGAACAGTCGAACCACCCAAACCCTTGACGATCCATGCCGGCAAATTCGGGTGGTTTACCGCGCCATGCCAGCCACCGGCCGAATAACGTTTATCGAGCCAGGAAATCTTGGAAAACATGCCCCATTCGTCGTTTTCGATGTCATCGAGCGAAAGGGTTTTGCCAGCTTCCAGGACAACGCACTTAACGCCCTTCTCAGCCAGTTCATGCGCCATCGTTCCGCCGCCGGCCCCTGAGCCAACGATTACAACCACGCTGTCGTCATTCAGATCAAATTTAGTCGCCATTTTTTGTGTCCTCCCAGGAACTTAGAACTCAGCAGTTTAGAGCCAATCGATCTTGTCGAACGTCTCCATAAAGCCGCCATTTTCCCAGGATGATCCGTCGTACCCGAACTTCGGCCAAAGCGCCTTGTTGTTGTAAATTCCCATCAGGAGTTCGCCGCGGAACTTCTGGAAGAATGCTGAAAGCTCGATTGCGCGCAAAATGCCTTCGCGTTTATTGGGATCAGTGATCGCAGCGTAATTCTTCCCGTAAATCTTCGATGCACGCGCCTCGAGATCTTCAACGCCGGTAACGATCATCTTGCGCACGTCCCCGTCGGCCTCGGCCTCCTTGAGGATCTTGTCGACCGCTTCCACGTAGGGCGTTTCCGGCAGGAAATCGTCATGAGGATAGATGTCACGGGACATGCGAATCAGGGTGAGCCGCTGATCGGCAGTCACTCCGGAATTCGCCCAAGTGCCGTAGGGGCCAACCGAAGCGGTGGTCGCAAGCGCGAGGAATGCACTTGAAGCCAACAACGTGCGGCGACTCAATTTCGCTGCTTTCAAAACTTCGAGATGCTGCGTTGGCCGCTTGAGAATACTCAGATCATAGAGCATGCGTTTTCTTCTCCCGGGTACTGGCCGTATGTTTCGGCCATTGCCAGATTAGGCGCCGTGCCGGCTGACCTACTGGTGGTGTCACAACCTGTTATCGCAAAGCGTGTGCCAAGATTTTTGGACCCTGACGTGCGGCCAAATCGCGGCATGGGCAGCCCTTCGGGGACACTCGCACTGCAGACGCTAATTGTTTCGAATTTTCAGCGTATTGCTTGCCTCTTTGCAGAGGCTTTTGGATACCATCGGAACGGCAGTAGGCGCATGCGAATCAAGTTTTCGTTGCGGAATCGCCACACTCAATTGCAGCAACCAGACGACGCATGGATCGAGCTGTCGAGCAGATGTCGCAAACGGATTCTTGTGTTGCAACAAGTGTCGCAGCTCCGCCCCACTCGAGCATGGCCCGCAGGCACGTCAGGACTGCCCGGAGCAAGGGCGGGTGCGCCTGATGACCGGCGCTGCAAAACAACCAGCGCAGTGGCGCGTCGACTTGCCGATCCATGCTCCAATCGCGTCGCGGAACGATAGCGTTTGGCCGATCGTGCCGCTCCTTGGCGGTCGGCTGATCATGTGGCCTTAGAGGCCCGTCTCGCGTTTGTGCAGCTGCGCATTCCAGCAAGGCTGCACTGCCCGCATCCTCTAAGTGGTGCGCCACAAGAGTTATGATCTGTCGGGCCAGAGATTCCTCCGCGCTACACGAAAACCAGACTGCCCCGGTCCACGACCAAATCCAAGACGAGCCCTAGATTCGCGCATTGGCGGAAAGGCAACGCGCATTGAACTGCTGCCTGGAAACATCAGGAGTAGCCGCCAAGTGACACCACTATTCGAGTGTCGCACGAAGCGCATATGTCGCAGGTGTCGCAGTCGCGCTACATTTTTGCTGGATAAAGCCCAATGGTTGCGCCGCTTAGAGGTGGCACAAAGTTTGCGAAGTCTTAACTCGCCGAGGTTTTCGCGTCCGGACGGAGACGTTTGAAAGCCAACCGTAATAAAAAATGGAGTTTACACATGGGAAGCGCTCGCTCGTTGGCGACCGTGGCTGCTCTGGGGACGGCATTCGCCGTACTCGCTGCACCAATGTCACCAGCAGTTGCCGAAGATAATCCGAATGACTGGCCGAAGTATTATCGGACCGACAAGGCGTGGCGTTACAGCCCGCTGGACATGATCAACAAGACCAACGTTTCGAAGCTCAAGGTGGCCTGGATCCACCAGCCGGGCGACATCGCGATGGGTCTGCAGGCAACGCCTATCGTCGTTGACGGCATGGTCTACTACGTCGGCCCGAACAACAACGTGTTCGCCGTCGACGGTACGACGGGTAAGACCGCTTGGCACTATAAGCCTGAGCTCGATCCAATCGTCGAAACCGTCTTTTACGTTTCGGCAAGCCGCGGCGTCAGCGTCGGTCACGGCATGGTCTATCTCGGCACGCTTGATGGCCGTTTCATCGCTCTCGACCAGAAGACCGGCAAGGTCAAATGGGAACAGCAGATGACCGACCTGAAGAACTGCTACGGTTGTCTGTTCTCATCGCCGCCGCAGTTGGCCGGCGACATCCTGTATGGCGGCACCACGGGTGGTGACCAGCCGCAGCAGGGCAAGATCTGGGCTGTGAACGCCAAGACAGGTGAAAAGGCCTGGGTGTTCAACACCATCAAGGACGATCCAAAGAGCTGGCCTGGCGATTCGGGTAAAGTCGGTGGCGGCGGTGCATGGATGCCCGGCGTTTATGATGCCAAGACCGACACCATCCTGATCGGCACCAGCAATGCTGCGCCCGACTTCTTCCCGGACGGACGTAAAGGCGACAACCTTTACACCGCTTCGATCCTCGCGATCGAAGGCAAGACCGGAAAGCTCAAGTGGCACTACCAGGAAGTTCCGCACGATACCTGGGACTATGACTCGGCTTACGAGATCATGACCATCGAGCGTGACGGCAAGGAACTGCTGGTTCACCTGAACAAGGGCGGACACGTGTTCGTTCTGGATAAGGCAACCGGTAAGCCGCACAACATCTGGCCGTTGGCCAAGCACATCAACTGGACCTCGGGCATCGATCCGAAGACCGGCGAGATCAAAGACCGCAAAGAACCGCAAGTGGGCAAAGAGGACATCATGTGCCCCTACCTGCTGGGTGTTCGCAGCTGGAACGCAGCCGCTTATAATCCGAAGTCGGGCCTTTGGTATACGAACGCGATGGAAGTCTGCAACACCATCATCTCGGCTCCTCAGGAAGTCGAAAAGATCGGTATCGCAGGTCTTTATCTCGGCGTGTCCAAGCTGGAAGCCGTGGCACCTCCCGGTGACAAGGCATCTGCACGTCTCGATGCCCGCGACCCAATCACGGGTGAGCTGAAGTGGACGGTTGAGTACGAAATGCCCGGCCTCGGCAGCGTTCTCACGACCGGTGGCGGCCTCGTGTTCAACGGCGACGTCCGTGGCAACTTCCGCGCTTACGATGCCGAAAACGGCAAGGTGTTGTGGAGCTTCAACACAGGATCTGGCATCCGCTCTGGTCCTGTCAGCTACGCCGCTGGCGGCAAGCAGTACATCCTCGTTCCTAGCGGTCTGGGCTCGCATGCTCCTGGCTTCATGGCCAGCGCGTTCCCGGACATCAAGGGACTGCCAGGCGGTGCTGCACTGATCGCGTTCACGCTCGAATAACGCCAGCACGCAAAACCAAACTTGCTAAGGTGGTGGGGGAACGTCCGTTTCCCCACCACACCGTTTGACCAACAGGAGCCAGAATTGAGCACCACTCGCGCTTCGCACAAAATGTTCACCAGCCTGCTTGCTGCCGCTTGCGTCGCAGTTAGCGCTCTAATCTTCGCAGCCTCAACTATGGCGAATGCACCGGCCAAAGGCACAGATGCCAATGCGTTGCCGACGGCGCTCGTAGAGATCCTGAAAGATCCCGAGCACCTGCCGAAAGCGGAGACGATGTTTTATCAGAACTGCGCCTACTGCCACGGCAGCAAAGGCAGCGGAGGCAAAGCCAGGCCGCTCCAGTGCCGGTCCATGACGCCGGAATACCTGTTTGACACGATCACCAATGGTCGCCGCCGGGGTGCCAATATCATGCCGCCTTGGAAAGATTCCATGGGCGATAGCGAGCGCTGGAAGCTTGTTGCCTACATCATGTCGCTGAGCGATCTGCCGAACTGCGAAAAGAAGTAACCGGCTTACGAATGCGCTCGTGGCGTATC
>CAYGRH010000160.1:0-6454 GCA_964352165.1 uncultured Hyphomicrobiaceae bacterium
ACACCACCCCGTCACAATGATTTACTCCGCGGCCTCACTTTTCTTGGCAGCGTTCGCAAGGCTGTCGCGGCCTGTTTTAGATACTGCTTCCGCTTCAGCCGACGGCTCTGTATTCCAGCGATCGGGAATCTTGTCCCACTCGCTGTAGACTGTGAATGGATTTTCGGTCACGCCGTGCGGTGGCACGCCGGTATATCCACGATGTTTAAGCTGATAGAGATAGTTATTCGACGAGCGCTTATCGCGCGCAGCTTCCACAAGTTTCGGATAGATGTCGACCTTGGTCAGGCCTTCTGTGTCGCCCATCTTGCAGATGATATTTCCGTCAAAATCACAGACCATCGAGCGGCCGAAGTAGGAATAAGAATGATCCTGGCCGGTGTGATTTACGGCTACGACATATGCCTGATTTTCGTATGCGCGAACCTGGTTGGTGATGTCCCAGATATGATCCCACGGATACATATATTTGGACGGGCGAAGGATAACGTTGGCACCCTTCCATGCGGCTTCACGCGAAACCTCTGGGTAATCGAAATCGGAGCAAAGAGTGATCGCGATTTTCGAGCCCTTTGGACCATCGCAGACATTCATGGTCTCGCCTGGGGTCCAAGGCTCTTTCGGGCACCACGGCATCATCTTGCGATACTTCAACGCAACTTCGCCATCAGGGTTGATGATGACCATGGCGTTGTACGGGTTGTTTTTGGGGTCGTCTGGCTTTTCGACAACCGACACGCACATCCAAACCCCCAATTGGCGAGCCTTCTTGCCAATGGCCTCAGTCTCGGGGCCGGGGATCGTGGACGCAAGACTCAAGTGCGTTGCGTATGGGTTGAAGGCGAAACCGTGCGTTGAGTACTCGGGAAAGACGATTAGATCGACGCCTGGGAAGCCGGAAACGGCTCGGTCGGCGTACTGGCAGATCGTATCAATGTTGCGCTTCACACCGTCGGCATCAGCGGCCGGATCGGGGGAGAATTGAACAAGTACGACGCTCATTGCGTCTGGAATTGGGTTGATTGCTGGCATCGCTCACTAACCTCATGCTTGTGCTAGACATCATGCTTGTATTGATTGTCATAACAAGCTAGAACGTTCTTAATGTTATGTCAACACTTGTGATGTGGAGAAAGAGAATGGCAGACGATCCGGTACTTGTTTTTGCGTCCTTCGAACCCAAAGCGGGACAAGAGGCGACCGTGCAAAGGATATTGCAGGGCATGGTCGGTCCAACGCGCCAAGAGCCCGGCAACGAAATCTATGATCTTTACGAAAGAAAAAATGGGCCCGACGGCAAGCGCTCGTTTCACCTTTTCGAAAAATATAAAGATGCAACCGCACTCGAATATCACCGCGAGACGGAGCACTACAAAAACTATCGGGCGACGATAACCGAGCATCTAGAAGTGCCAATTGGCGTGGTTGTGCTCGCTGCAATCGACGCGGCTTGATCGTCAAACCTATTATTGAGAGCGAACAAAAATGGCCTTCAAGAGCATCAATCCGACTAACGGCAATGTGCTGGCGACCTTCGATGAGTTGTCGCCAAAAGAAGTCGAACAGAAACTTCAGCGCGCCGACATGGCGTTCAAAGAATGGCGAGTTTCATCGTTCGATGAGCGTGCCGCTGCACTACGGAAAGCTGCCGATATCCTGGTGTCGGAAAAGGAGACATGGGCACGCTTGATGACCCTTGAAATGGGCAAGCCGTTCAAGCAGGGCGTCGCGGAAGTCGAAAAGTGTGCTGCGACATGTCGGTATTTTGCCGACAATGGTTCCAGACTCCTTGCCGATCAGCCAATCGCGACAGGGTCCGATAGTAAACTTCGATATCTACCGCTGGGAATCCTGCTCTCAGTGATGCCGTGGAATTTCCCATTTTGGCAGGTGTTTCGCTGCCTCGCGCCCGCAGTGATGGCTGGCAACGGAATGGTTCTTAAACACGCATCAAACGTACCTCAGTGCGCACTGGCCATCGAAGATATCATGACGCGGTCTGGTTTGCCCCAGGGCGTATTCACAACGCTCCTCATCAGCTCATCAAAGGTAGCTGATGTGATACGGGATCCGCGCATCTCTGCTGTGACGCTTACGGGTAGCGAAGGCGCTGGCGCGAGCGTCGGCGCTGCTGCCGGCGCGGCCTTGAAGAAGTGTGTCTTGGAACTCGGCGGCAATGACCCGTTTATTGTGCTGCCCACGGCAGATATCGAGAAAGCCGTTGCAACGGGCGTGCAGGCGCGCACCGTGAATAACGGTCAAAGCTGCGTCTGCGCCAAGCGGTTCATTATCCATCGAGATGTTTACGATGACTTTGCCGAGAAGTTCACAGCGACGATGGCATCGCTTGTGGTCGGTGATCCGATGGACGAAGCGACACAGATTGGCCCGCTGGCTACGGAAGACGGCGCTCAATCGATTGAGCGACAGGTCAATGAGTCGATCGCTGGCGGTGCACGCGCCCTAACCGGAGGCGCAGCCAATAGCCGAAACGGAAATTTTTATGCGCCAACTGTGCTCGCGCAGGTGCCAACTGATGTGCCAGCTTACCGCGAGGAGTTGTTTGGTCCGGTTGCCGTTCTCATGCGCGCTGAAAATTTCGATCACGCAATTCAACTTGCCAATGACACGCCTTTTGGCCTTGGCAGCAGCGTATGGACCAAAGATCCGATAGAGCAAGAGCGAAGCATGAATGAGATTGAAGCGGGGCTGACGTTCTTTAATGCAATGGTTGCTTCAGACCCGCGGCTGCCGTTCGGGGGCATCAAGCTGTCCGGCTACGGCCGAGAATTGGGCGAGCTGGGAGCCCGCGAGTTCACTAACGTCAAGACGATTGTTATTGCGGCCTGAACTCTTTAATCGCCTCAAGCAGGCCCATGCGACATTTGTGCCTAGCCGACTCGGTTGCGCACAGGGTCCCAGCAACGCATAAGCAGCTCCGGTGACGAGAAGCCCTTCAGAGCTTCAGTCAGTGGAGATGGACATTGAGAACGACCTCACGGATCTCGCGACCGTCGTTTGCCGGTCGCGGCATCAAACGTATTAGCCAGTTGTTGGCGCGCATTCGAATTTTCTTTCGAGACTTTGAATGCGCCGCGAGTGCCGCCAGAGCGCACTCAGAGCTTTCACATTTGACGAACGAGGAATTAGCCCGTCGTGGACTGTCTCGCGAACAGATCGCAGAGTATGTATTTTCCAAGCACCTATCCAAAACTCGTTGTTCGGACCGATCATCTGTTTGAGATGCTGCTGAAGGGCTAAGTTGGGTCGCGGTGACCTACGCAACTATTCGGTTAGCGTACCGTAGAAACTGGCCCATCGCGCAAACAAGAACGAAACAGTTTTCAAGTGTGAAGTATCCATCTTGGTGCGTGCGTCCGTAACAGGTAGAACGCTGCAGCGCGCAGGCCGTGGTTATCAGCATCGGGCTTCGATGCAACAACAGCGTCGCGCACCGGTACAGAGCCAGCAGTGGGTCAGCAGTGAGCTTGGCGCCGCGCAAAACCTGTGTCGGCTCAACCTTCAGCAGCCGACATCTCCCAGCACTAGGCCGCCTTTCTCACAGGGGTGCGGCTGCCACGGAGACGAAATCGCCGACAGGCCAGGAGCGGGTATTCGGCGCGTCCAATCTGCGACCCTTGAACATCGGCAATCGGGTTACGTGCGCTTCCCCCAAGGAAACGATTGCCGAGCCAGCAGCGCCCCACCGTCTTGCCCCAACGCTTCGGAAATTCGCAATCCCTCGTTCCATTTCGCCATGCGTTCCGACCTTGAAAAAGAGCCGACTTTGAGCTGTTTTACGCCCCAGCCAACAGCCAAGTGAACGATGGTAACATCCTCGGTTTCGCCAGAGCGGGCCGACACAATGGTGTTCCATCCGGCAACCCTGGCAGCATCGAGCGCCGCCTTCGTTTCTGTCAGCGTGCCGGCTTGGTTTGGCTTTATCAGTGCGGTGTTGCAGGCCTTTATGCCGGCTGCGGATTTGATGCGGTCGGCCGACGTGCAGATGAAGTCGTCGGCGACGATCTCGACTTTATCGCCGGCTGCGGCGGTAAATTTGGCCATGGCTTGCGGATCATCTTCACCGAGCGGATCTTCAATTGAGACGATGGGGTAGCGCTCCAACCATTTAAGAAGCATTTCGCTCAGTCCGTCGGAATCGACTTCCCTATCGTCGGCCGCTAGCCGATAGCGTCCGCCGCGACCAAAGTCAGTCGCGGCGATATCGAGCGAGATGGCGAGTTCGTCACCCGGTGTAAATCCCCCGCGTTCGATTGACCGGACTAGAAAATCGAGCGCTTGTTCATTTGAACCGAATGCTGGCCAGAACCCGCCTTCGTCGGCGACACCTTGCATAAGTCCGGCCTCGGTCATGAGAGCCCCGGCAGCGCGGTACACTTCTGCTGTCCATTCCAAGGACTGCTCATAGGTTTGTGCACCGACGGCGACGACCATGAAGTCCTGCACGTCAACGCGCCGTCCGGCATGTGCGCCGCCGCCAAAGATCTGAACCTCGGGCAAGGGTAGGAAAGCATTTTCAGGCGCCTGCCCGAGGTAGCGCCATAAGGGCATATTCTCAGCACACGCTGCGGCATGCGCAATCGCCATTGAAGTAGCGACGAGAGCATTGCCACCGAGGCGGCTCTTGTTTGGCGTCCCGTCAACTTCGATCATCGTTGAATCAGCGCCAGCCTGATCGCTGGCGTCGTGGCCCCGCAGAGCGCCGGCGATCTCACCGTTGACGGCGGACACAGCCTCAAGCACGTCGTAGCCGCCAAATTTGCTGCCGCCGTCGCGCTTGTCGACAGCTTCCAGGCTCCCCATCGATGCACCGGCAGGTGCAATGGCGCGCCCGCTCGCACCACCCGACAGGTGCACCTCCACTTCGACTGTTGGCCGCCCCCGCGAATCCCAAACACGACGGCCTTTCACGGCTGTGATTGCTGCGCTCATAACGTCAGTTCCAGTTTCCAGGCCGCAAGGACATCTTCCAGCCGCGAAGGCGGTGCTTCGAGCAGGCGGCGGGCGCAGCGGCGCACCTTGTTTTTGTCAGCATCGTCGCTGACATATTCGACGGGTGATTTCCCGTCGACGCGGGCAAGAAACAGTCCTGGCAACAGGCTGGCCGCGCGGCTCTCGAGACTATCTGTCCGCTCCCAGTCCACTGCCGCAAGGTAAGCTGATGTCATTGCTTGGAAGCAGGCCATATAGGCTGGCTGCGCGTTCTTGCTCCAAAGGCATTTCAGCAGGAAATGGTTGAGGCAAAATGCAAGATCGAATGCGGGATCGCCGATGCAAGCACATTCTGCGTCGAGAAATACAGGTCCTTGCGGACCAATCAGTATGTTTTTCGGGCTGACATCCCCGTGGATCATCGCAAGTCTTGTTGCTGCCGTCCGGCGGCTCAGTCCATACAGTTCAGTGGCCAGATCCAGATGTCGTTCAGCCGTCGCCTCTAAATAGGGCTCCAGTCGGATGGCCTGGAAAATATCCGTGCGTGGGAACAGCGCCGCCACCGCTTCGGACCCGGCAGTTCCAGAGTGTATGGCACAGAGCCTTCTGCCCACCTCTGCCGCATGCGCCGGCTCAGCGTGTCCGCTCTGCAGCTGGCTTTTCCATAAGACATTGTCAGCCGGTTGGAGGTATTCCATCGCGAATAACATGGCGTCGTCGTCATGGAACAATATACGTGGCGTCGATCCCGGAACGACTGCGTCGGCGAAGTGGTACCAGGCGACTTCGAAACGGTTGCGTTCCACCGGCGCCAACCACAGCGCTTCGACTTTGAGCTTGGTGAGAGCCTGCTTGACACAGAATGTCTGATCCTTGGTTTCGACTTTCCAGATGTCGGAGGAGACGCCGCCTGTAAGCGGCTCGAATATCGCCTCAGCAAGGCTTTTGATCAGCCCCGCTTTTTGCAGGGAACGGATGACGATCGCATCGGGTTGCCTGGATGACGGCATCAACGACATCGTTCATAACTCCGTCAAAGGAAAAAACTCGGCAGTCCGAACACAACCATTCCAAGGGCATCTGCAAAGTCTGCAACAACTATGTACCGACGGTCCTCCCCGCAGGATGACAGCTGCGGGTATTCTCAATGGCGTGGGATCGCATGCTGAGGAGCCTTGGCGATCTTACGCCTAACGTGTTTGCAAACCGGCCCATCCAGGACCAACCGGAACTGACTCTGGTTATGACCAGGGACACCAAGGGGGCAGGGTCACGCCCCATCAAGCGTTCAACAAGATGGGGCGCATGTCATGGTCGGCACTGTTCGTCGTGGATCCTAGTTGAAGACCTCGTTGCCATTCTGATCGAATGCTAGGCCTTCGCTTTCGTTGGCAAGCAGCGGCGTGATCCTGCGGATCGCTACGCGACGGTTGCGGGATTCAGGGCCATCCGTTTCGATTTTCAAGAACTCCTCACCGTAGCCGTGGGCCACGAGATTTTC
>CAYGRH010000160.1:6554-7759 GCA_964352165.1 uncultured Hyphomicrobiaceae bacterium
ACGGCGAGGTCGCCGTTGTCCCACCAGCGCGGCTGGTTGTCGAACAACATCACGACGCGGTTGCCTGGATATACGCGGTAGCGGCGGACAATGAAGCCGTCTGAATCACGGATCGTGACGACGCGCACGCCATTGGGGCGGAGCACGACGTTGCGCGTCCAGCCATTGTTGAGATCGTCATCATAGACATCGCGGGCGCGCCAATCGATGCGGGTGTCGTCGTTGTGATAGACGAAGTAGCTGCCTACGACGGCTGCACCCAGAACGGCACCGGCGATCGATGAGAAGATGACGCGGTCGCGGCGGCGATCGACGAGCCTTGCGCGATCGCGAAATCCGAAGTTGCGGTTCAGGCGCCTTCTTTCGGCAGCGCGCTGGTTGCGCAGCCAGTTGCGCTGACGTGCAAGCCGATTGTTCTGACGCTCAAGTCTTTGGGCGCGATTGCGATCCTTGTTGATCCGTCGTTGCAATTGGGACTGGCGGGCTTGCAGCTCGTTAAATTTCCTCGCATTCACGTTCGATTGCCGGCGCTTTGCGGCGCGGCGCTTGGCGGCCGCCTTTTTCGATCCGGCACGTTTGGCATCAGGCTGCAATCCACGCCCCGGATTCGCTAGGTTTGGACGGGTCTTGCGGTTGTTCTTTTCGCGCGCTTCGCGCTTTTTTATACGATCAATCTTGTCGCGCAGTGCCTGGGACTTGGTGGGCTTGCCGCTTTTCTTTCTTCCAGCGTTTTTCGCGTCGGCCTTGTTCTTCTTCTGCGCGCGGGCTTTCGCTTTCGCACGCGCGGCCCGGGATTTGGCCTGTGCCTTGGCCTCGGATCGGTCAGCTTTCGTTTTGGATGAATTGGCTTTTACGGCCTTGTTCTTGGTCTTCTTTTGGGCCTTGGTTTTGGCGCGAGCAGCATTGTTCTTCGTCTTGGATGCGCGTGATTTGGCTTTCGCAGCTTTGGCCTTGGCTTTTCGCGCCTTCGTCTTTGCGTTGTTGGACTTTGCCTTCTTGGCTTTCACCTTTTTGGCCTGGGCTCTCTTCGCCTGGGCCTTTTTCGCGTTGGACTTGGCGTTCTTCTTGGCGTTGTTTCGAGGCTTGGAAGCGGAGTTGGATTTGGAGCTATTACCTTTTTTCTTTTTGGCCTTGTTCTTCTTAGCCTTCTTTTTCTCGTCCGGGGACTTCTGCGCCAGGACGATAAATTTGTCATTATTTGCTGG
>CAYGRH010000161.1:0-3716 GCA_964352165.1 uncultured Hyphomicrobiaceae bacterium
GCTCAGGAATTGTTGCAGACGATGGGCCTGCGCTCTTTCGTGCCCATTGTCGCAGCCTGCCCGGGCTGCGGGCGCACGACCTCGACCGTGTTCCAGGAATTGGCACGCGACATCCAGGACATGATCCGCGACCGCATGCCGGAATGGAAATCCCGCTACCCAGGTGTCGAAAGCCTCAATCTGGCGGTGATGGGCTGCATCGTGAACGGCCCCGGTGAATCAAAGCACGCCGACATCGGCATCTCGCTTCCCGGCACCGGAGAAAGCCCGGCCGCTCCTGTCTTCATCGACGGCAAGAAGGCCGTAACCCTTCGCGGCCCGGCAATCGCCCAGGATTTCAAGGCGTTGGTAGAGGACTATATCGAGAAGCGTTACGGGGCAGGCGGCGAAGGACAAGCCTAACTGGTCAGCTTGGCCCGGTGGCCGGCCTTCAGCTCTTCCGATTGACGACAAATCGCGCCGCTTCGCGAAGAACATCGGCCTTTGCACCGAACGGCGTCAGGGTCTCAATGGCTGCTGCCTCGGTGTCTGCCAGCGCCTTGCGCGCAGCCTTCACGCCCATCAGCGAAACGAGCGTTGCCTTGCCTGCATCGCTGTCCTTGGCAACCGCCTTGCCGACTGTCGCGGCATCACCTTCGACATCCAACAGATCATCCGCGATCTGAAACGCAAACCCGAGATGATCGCCAAACGTCTTCAGCGCAGCGCGCTCATCTGCGCTTCCAAGCCCGATCACGGCACCCGCCTCACATGAAAACCGGATCAACGCCCCCGTCTTCATCGCCTGCAGGTGGCGGATGTGATCGCGCGTCTGTATCGCCGGATGCCCCAGTTTTTCAGCTTCCAGATCGAGCGCCTGCCCGCCAACCATTCCTGCGGGCCCGCTTGCTACAGCCAACAGGCGCGTTAGTTCCGCGCGCACGCTGGCGTCTCGGTGAGCAGCCTCCCCGGCCGTGCAGGCAAACGCCATGGCCTGCAAGGCATCGCCTGCCAGGATAGCCGTCCAGTCGTCAAAGGCGGTCCATACCGTTGGCTGCCCGCGGCGCAGTTCATCGTTGTCCATGGCGGGCAGATCGTCGTGCACCAGGCTGTAGCAATGGATAAGTTCGACGGCCGCCCCCGTCTCGACCGAGCCCTCCGGGTCGACGCCGAAAAGCCTCGCGCTTTCAATCACCAGAAACGGGCGAAACCGCTTGCCACCGCCCAGGACTCCGTGCCGCATGGCTTGGCCCAACCGGGTCGAACCGTCGTCTCCCCCACAGTCCGCCAAAATGGCTTCAAGGCGCCTTTCAACGAGTTCTGCGGCTTCTCCGAGCCTTTGCATGAATGCCATGGAGGTTGTAACTCTTAAACGGTTGGCCCGTATGACAGGCCCGATAAGGACAAAAGATCTGCCGCAGCGTGATCGCATGCCGGTCCCGGCGGTGAAAGGTTCTTTCAAAAATCCATATAGCACCGGGCGGGCACTCCACACTATGCATGAACGCAGGCTGATCGATTGGGAGAACGAAGATGCGTCCCGCTCGCCTGACACGTCGTGCGTCGAGCCCCGCGATGCACAAGATCTCTCCGAGCCCTCGAAAGTTCATTCCCCCAGTCCGGCAGCGGACGCCGCGCCCGGCTCGGTGGAGGATCTAGCCGTCCCAGACGCCGGCCCGTCATCGTCCCTGATTGCCGCCGATATCAGTACGAACTCTCGACACGACGGCCTTGAAACACTGCCGCCGCCGTCCACGCCCAACTACCATCCGGTTCCCGATGACGGCTCCGTGCCAGCTGTGGATGGACCGCAAACTCCGCAAGCTCAGTTAGGCCCGCGTATTCATTTCGCGATTGGCGAAGTTTCTCAGACCATCTTCGCCAAAAGCTCGCCGTTCCGGGATAATCTTCGCGTCATCACCGGCCTCATTCGCAAAGGTCTCGGGTTCGTGCTGGCCGCTGCCGGAGTCTGGCTCGCGACGATGTTCATGCTCATCGTGGTTTTCGGCTTCCTCAACCCTCCATTATCGGCGTTGATGCTGATCCGAATGGCAGGCGGCCAGACAATCGACCAGCGCTGGGTATCCATCGAAGGCATCTCGCCGAACCTCGTCCGCGCGGTCATTTCATCGGAGGACGCTCGTTTTTGCAGCCATTGGGGCATCGACACCGACGAAATCGAAGCAGCCATCCGACGTGCCAGGGGCGGTCTGCCGCGCGGCGCGAGCACTATGACGATGCAACTCGCAAAAAACCTGTTTTTATGGCCGGAAAAGAGCTATTTCCGGAAAGCTCTGGAGGCTCCGCTGACCCTGATGATCGAAGCCTTATGGTCGAAACGCCGGATCGCCGAGGTCTACCTCAATGTCGTGGAATGGGGGCCGGGCATCTTCGGCGCTCAGGCAGCAGCACGGCATCACTTCAAAAAACCGGCAAGTACACTGTCAGCAGCCCAGGCAGCTGCCTTGGCCGTTTCCCTTCCCAATCCGATCGCTCGCCAGCCCAGCCGGCACGGGCCGCGCCTTCGGGCCATGTCGCGAACTGTGCAGGCACGGATGCGCGCAATGGGTGGCGGGGCGAATTGCGTGTTGGGCCGGTGAGCCGCCAACATCTGCTTCTGACGGGGCCAAGGCCACCTTGGCTTCAAGCCCCTGCCGTAAAAGCTCTAGCGCACCCGCGTCTTTCCGCGTATAAGGCCGCCCTCATGACAATTTCCGGCTGCGCACACGAATTCGGTTGCCGCGGCCTTATTGCGCTTGAAGAAATCTCGCAACGGTCGATTAGGCAAGCGTTCGGTAACGCATCCGAAAAACCGTTGGTTAAGCAATCCAACCCAATGATAACTGGGAGTTATCCATGGCAGTCCCAACAAAGAAAGTGTCGCCCAGAAAGCGCAATTCGCGCCGGGCGCACGATGCTCTGACAGCTCCGGCATACGTCGAAGACAAGGAATCGGGTGAGCGTCGCCGTCCCCATCACATCGACCTGAAAACCGGAAAATACCGCGGCCGCCAGATTCTGGAGCCGAAGGCGGAAGCCTGAGCCGAACGTAAAGACGCCGCCTCGATAGCGCCTTGACCGAAAAATTCGGGGCTAAAGGCTCTGCCCGGCGGAGCTTTTGGCGAAGGTGGATCTCGATATTGGCCTGTAATCCACCGCTATATTCGATCCGCCCATGGATCGTTGCGAGTGTTTCGCATGAGAGTGCGTAACAAACCGCCACAAATCCGGGTTATAGCCACACTGCAATTTCAGGTATTCAGGGAAAAGAGCACATGTCGATCAGGTCCCTTCCACTCATTGTCTTCGCCTTCATCGCGTACAATGTCGTTGTCCTATTCGGCGGAGGACCAGCCGACGAAACGTTGCGCAAGGTCCTGTTCGCGCTCCCGTCGATCCGGGGCGGCGAGAATGCACCGACCTGGAGCTTCACCTGGGGTGACCTCCTCATCTTGATCACCATGCTGCTATTGTTCGTCGAAATCCTTAAAGCCACATACACCTCGACAGCATCCCTGCTTGATCACGGGCTCTCGATGCTGGTGTTCATCGCCTGCCTCGTGGAATTCCTGATGGTCGATGCCGCCTTCACCAGTGTGTTCTTCATGATCATGGTGGCAACGCTGATTGACGTGGTGGCTGGCTACACAATCGGCATCCGTGTCGCCCGCCGTGACATCGGCTTTGGCGGTATGGGCGGAGATTAAATCTTGCGGCGGCACTCTTGCGCCGGGCCA
>CAYGRH010000161.1:3816-7743 GCA_964352165.1 uncultured Hyphomicrobiaceae bacterium
CACTCTTGCGCCGGGCCATTAGTCAGGCCGGGCACAATCCGCTAACGCTTCTGAGTTCATTAGGCGGCCCCCGCATCTGCGCGGCGGCCGCCTTTTTCGTGCCGTAAGCCCTGTGATCCAAGCAAATCTGGGCTTTAACGAAAATTAGGATTTGAAGCCTACTTTGATCGGTTAGCACCCGAAATACGCCCGCCTGGCGCTTGCCGTGCCTGAGCCCGAACAATTTGCGGACATTGATCTTGAGCGCGCCCTCGAACCTCATGACAGCCCATCAGCGTTTTCTCGCTGACGACGACGAGCGGGCTATCGCCGGCCACGTCGACGAACTATTCGCCGAGGCCGACGCAATTCAATTCAAAACGGCAGGCTCAGATCCCCTCGAAGAACTTATCGAAGGCGAGGCTCTCAACCTCGTCGGCGTGTTCACGACACTCGATGAAAGCGCCTATGCCTGGGACCTGACGAGCGACAGGATCGACTGGGAGCGCAACGCGGCCTCTGTTCTCGGAACCGGCAATATTGCCGAACTGTCAACCGGCGTGAGCTTCCATCAACGTATCGCCCCCGAGCATCTCTCGCGCCGCCTGACAGCGATCGTGGAGGCGAATTCCAGCGAGCGGCTACGGGGTGTGCCCTACCGCATTCACTACAAATTCCGCCCGTCAGGGATGCGCGGACCGCGCTTTGTCTGGCTGGAGGATTCCGGCCGCTGGTGGCCCGGCGCCGATGGCCGTCCGCAACGCGCACGTGGCGTGATCCGCGTCATCAATGAAAGCTACATCGCCGAGCAAAGCCGGCTCCACCGAAACGACTATGACGAGCTCACCGGTCAGCTCAATCGCATTCGCTTGACCGAAGCGTTGGAAACCGTGATCTCCCGCGCCCGTGATAACGACACGACCAGCGGCTTCATGATCGCAGCCGTCAACAACCTGTCGGTTTTCAATGAAACGTTCGGTTTCGACGTCGGCGACGAGGTATTGAAATCGGTCGCACAGGTCGTAAAGTCCAAGTTGCGTGGCGGCGACACGGTAGGGCGCTACTCATCAAACAAGTTCGGCATCATCCTCAACGATTGCAGCCCGGGCGCGATGCGCATTGCCGCCGAGCGGTTCATGAATGCCGTGCGTTCGACCACGCTTCGCACCTCTAGCTGCCAGTTGTCGGCAACCATCTCGATTGGCGGCGTCGCCGTCCCGACTCAGGCAGGATGCGCCCAAAAAGCCATCTCCTGTGCGCTCCAGGCCCTTGATGAATCGCGCCACAAGCGCTTCGACAACTTCGTCGGCTATCAGTCGAGCCCGACGCGCGAAACGGTTCGCCAGCGCAATATCAAGATCGCCGACGAAATCATGTCGGCGCTTGACGACGACCGCATGCAACTGGTCCTGCAGCCGATGATCTCTGCAAAGACCGGCAACCCGGACCTCTATGAGTGTTTGTTGCGCATGGAGCGGCCTGATGGCTCTATCGTTTCGGCAGGCACATTCATCGAGGTCGCCGAACAGCTCGGACTGGCGCGGTTGATTGACCGGCGCACGCTGGAGCTTGCTCTGGGGCTTCTCCGCACGCACCCGGAACTCGTTCTTTCGGTAAACGTATCAAGCCTGACGACAACGGATCGCGACTGGCTGGGCACACTTCGCCGTCTCAGCGAAGGCCGCCGCGACATCACCGAACGGCTGGTCGTCGAAATTACCGAGACAGCCGCCATCGACGATCTCGACCATACCTCGGCATTCGTTGATACGTTGAAGGAACTGGGTTGCCGGCTTGCCATCGACGACTTTGGAGCAGGCTACACGTCCTTCAAGAACCTCAAGCATCTGGCCGTCGACATTCTCAAGATCGACGGGGCCTTCGTGCGAAATCTCAAGTCCGACGCAAGCGACCGCGTCTTCATCAAGACCATGGTGGAGCTTGCTGAAACGTTTGAAATGGAGACCGTTGCCGAATGGGTTGGTGATGAAGAAAGTGCGCGCATGCTGATCGACGCAGGCATCACCTATTTGCAGGGCTTCCACTACGGAATGCCGATTTCGCCTGAGGAATTCGCAAACGCAGAGATTGCTGCGAATGCTGGTAAGCGCACGTCCGCTTAGCCCAAGGCGCAACGACTAGGCCTGCACACGACAAGGCTTCAACATCGAATAAGATGTGATGGGGATCTAACCCTTGATCGTTCCGCCAAAATTGCAGCGGTTTACGCCCGCCCTCATGCGCAGGCAGCATTTGCCACCTGCCCCGGAGCGGTCGCGAAGAGCTTCAAGACTTGTCGCTGGAAAGCTTTTCGATCTTCTGCTGCATGGCTGAAAGCTGGGCTTTTAATTCTTTGATGTCATCACGCTCGGAAGATGCACCCGACTTGGCAGCCTGCGCGGCTCCGGCTGCAAGGTCGCCAGTCTTATGTGCAGGCCCGAGGATCGACTTACCTTCTTCGCCGGGCTTGCTGCCAAATGGCGTCCAAACCGACATCGCCTGCTCGAAGATCGCCATATTGCGCCGGGCCTGCTCCTGGTAGACCTCAAACGCCGCGGTAGGCCCAAACGAGGACGAAAACTGCGTCCGGAAACGTTCCTGCTCTTTTGCCAGCGCTTCCAGGCTGAACTGCAGATAACCCGGGACCATCCGGGCCATGCTGTCATCGTAAAAACGAATAAGCTGCCGCAGAAACGGAATGGGAAGCATCGTCTGACCACGGCTTTCCTGCTCGACGATGATCTGCGTCAGGACCGCATGGGTCAGGTCATCGCCCGATTTTGCGTCGTAGACCAAGAAGTCCCGGTCCGATCGCACCATCGCTGCTAGATCTTCAAGCGTCACGTACGTGCTGGTCTCGGTATTATACAAACGCCTGTTCGCGTATTTCTTGATTACAACTGCGTCGCGCGACTTTTCGTCGGAAGCGTCTGACTTTTTGAGCATTGTGAAATTCGCCTGGATCGTTTCGAAGGGTCCGTGCCGATGCTGCATTGCGGTAAAGATATCACATCATTACGTAGAGTTGGAAGTCAAGACTGACTGTTTTTCCGCCAATCACCTCCGGAGGTCTTAATTGTCTGGACGCCTTTTAACCTGCTAAGACCCCTTAGAGATCAGTTTTGGCACTGTAGTCCGCGCTGAGACCGTCGCCGGGACTTCGCGGCCTGGGCATTAACGTCGATACATTCTGGCCGCCCGGTCAGGTTCGATGCGATGATGCCGCAAAACCGCTTTGACACCTGACCAATCAGTCGCGATTTGCATATCTTCGGACCTTGCCAAAGCTAGAAATCATGAACCCCCCGGACCGTTCCAATACGGCCTCTATCCCACGCAGGAGTTTTTAATGAGCCAGGATAACGACACTATCGTCATTGCAAGTGCGGCCCGCACCGCTGTCGGATCGTTCGCCGGATCCCTGGCCAGCCTCGCTGCCCACGAACTTGGCAAGGTTGCCATCGAAGGCGCCATGCAACGCGCCAAGGTCGACCCAGGTGAAGTCTCCGAAGTAATCCTCGGTCAAGTGTTGACCGCAGGCCAGGGCCAGAACCCGGCCCGCCAGGCTTCGATCGCAGCCGGCATTTCAAACGACGCTCCTGCCTGGGGCATGAACCAGATTTGCGGATCGGGCCTGCGCGCTGTCGCACTCGGCATGCAGCAGATCCAGACGGGCTCGGCAAAGATCGTTATCGCCGGTGGTCAGGAATCCATGAGCCGCTCAATGCACTGCGCGTACCTGCGCGACGGCGTGAAGATGGGCGATCTGAAAATGATCGACACAATGATCAAGGACGGCTTGTGGGATGCCTTCAACGGTTATCACATGGGCACAACGGCAGAAAACGTCGCGCGCCAGTTCCAGATCACACGCGAAGAGCAGGACAAATTCGCAGTCGCTTCCCAGAACAAGGCGGAAGCCGCCCGCAAGGCCGGTAAGTTCGCCGA
>CAYGRH010000162.1:0-4158 GCA_964352165.1 uncultured Hyphomicrobiaceae bacterium
TTTGTGGCGGTGGTCGCGAGCATGCCGGTCTGAAGCTGTGAGCACTGCGTCTGCAGGGCGTCCAGATGCTCGCGCGTCGGCTCCTGACGGAAGGCGACTTTGGCCCGCTCAAACGCCGGCAGGATGCGCGCCGGATCGATCAGCCCCGAATCCTCCTCAGACGATTTCGAGCGTTCGGCAGCCGCAATGCGCTGTTCGGCTGTCTGCGCTTCGCCTTGCAACTTGGCCAGTTCGCCGTCGATGTTGGCAAGCTCGCCCTTGGCCGACGCGACGCGCTTGTCGAGTTCAAGAAGCCGGTCGCGGGGCGCACGTAGCCGCTCGTTGGCGACCTGCAATTGCGCCTTGATCTTTTCTTCTTCAGCCTTGGCAGCCCGCCACATGGTGCCCCGCCCGACCTTGCCGGAGCCTTCGACACCCTTTTCTTCCGCCAGCACGATGGCGCGTTGCTCATCAAGCCTCCGCTCGATTTCGCGGACGACCTGCTGCTGTTCGACCATTTCAGTGGCAATGGCCGGCCTGCGGGACTGCAGCCGCGAAAGCTCTTCCGTCAGCTGGATTTTGCGGCCTTGCAGGCCCGCCTGTTGGCTTTCGGCAGACGAGCGGCGTTCTTGTTGTTCGGCAATCGCCGAGCGCCTCTCTTCAAGCTTCTCGTTGAAGTACTGCTCAATGTCGTCTTGAGAACCCTGCGCCCGCGAAGCAAGCGCCGTCAGCTGTTCGTCATACTTTATCCAACCCTCGGTTTGAAAAAGGGTTTGGGCTTCCTCGAGCCGCTGGGTCGAGATCGTCTGGCCGATATCGGAAATGATCCCTGCCACTTGGTTCTGGGCACGAAGCTGGGCCGCGCGCTCGCGTTCCTGCTGCGGGAAGATCGTCGAGAACAGCGAGTCGAACGAAAAGAAGACCGACGTCGCCATGCACGACAGGAACATGAACCACAGCACGGCGTTGCGAACGATGACGCGCGTACTCGCCATGTACGGCTCGAACATTTCTGCGCCACTGGCAAACACGACAGCGGAAATCAGGACAAGCCCCGCCAGGAGGATCGCGGAATCCCCCCATTGGAAATCGAGCGCGAAATAGCGCTCCATGCTCAATACGCCGCTGAGGCCGAGGATGAGAAGCAGCAATGCCGAGAAGATGACGGCACCAGCGATACCGCCTTTAACCGCCGCACTGCCCGAAGAATTCATGCCCGTTGCGAAGCTCTCGCCGATCAGCCAGGCGACAATCAACATCACGCCCTGGATGCCGAACGTGATCATGAACGACAGCACGGGCTCGTTCGTGAAGTTCCGCATGCCGTCCCAGGTGGTCCAACCCGAGGCAAGCGAAAGGACAAGGCCCGTCGAGCCCAGCAGCGCGAGCCGCCAATTCGAGAATATCGCATCTTCCAGCGACGACGTGAGGCGGCCCGATATACGTTTGAAAAACGCAAACAGCGCGACGATGACAGCGGTCAGAACAAGCCAGCTCAGCCAGTTGGCGCTCAGCACCTCTTGCGCGGCAGCGATATTCTCGCTGACCGTTCGTGTCGCGGTTGCCGCGTCGGTCGCCAAGCCATTCACCAGCGGCACGAGATCCATGCCTTAAGTCCTCCAACCCCGCCGCGCGGGTCGATGTGCCAACACCCGATTTCGGGTCTTGCCCGGCTGCCGGGCATTTGGAAATTCGTAGCGGTCCAACACCACCATGTGACTGCGTCCCTGGATGAGCCCTCGTCCCTAGCTCTCGCCCGCTTTGTCAACCTGCACGCGAGCCATGCCTCATCGGCGGATCGCTGCTAGATGTCTGGTGCGGGGCCGGTTGATACAAGGCTGGCCCGATCATGTCCTGCTCATCCCTTGCCGCGTCCCCGCGCACATCCCCTGCCACATCCAGGGGACCATTGATAGTTTGAGTGCTCATACCGGCCATAACTCGACCGAAATGAGGCGCAATCGCCTCAACGTGCCATCAACGGGCATAGAATGCTGGGGCTAAAACGTCAGTGCCGCGCGAAACAGCCCGGGCTAAATCGATGGGCTGACTGGCAAAACACGACACGAGATTAGCCAGCCGAACCTTCATGCTCTCATGCCTGGACCGGTTTGATTTCCCTCATGATCTGCCAGCTTAAGGTGCCGGAAACCTGATCGCAAACGAACGAAGCCTGCATTGTGAACGAATAGCCGGTGCTGAAACCGTCGCTTTCCAGCCATTGGAATTGCCATATGCAACGCAATGCATTGCTAATCCACCGGAAGGTGAAGCCGTTTTTTACGTCAAACGGCTTCAAACAACGCCGCCAGCCCCAGCCCGCCAATTGCGCCGACAGTGGCCACGCCGTACTTCGCACCGCGGTTCGCCTCCGTGGCGGTCTCTCCTGCGACCAAGGCGCTGCCATTGGCCTCGGCATGGTTTTTAATCCGGCCACGCACCATGCGCGTGAACAGCCGCACCACCAGTACAGCGCTTGCCGCGGCAAACGGGTGCCCGCGCACAACCGCTCCGCCATCCGGGTTGATCAAATCGTCATCGATGCCGAGAGATGCCGACAGCGCAATGGCTTGCGCCGAAGACGCCTCGCTCATCTCTACAATGCCGATATCCTTCGGGTTGAAGCCGTTCAGCTTGGAATAAAGCTTCTGCATCGCTTCGATCGGCGCGCCCGCTTCGGCTGCCGGCCCAACGCCTTGTGCGGCATTCGCCATCAGCCGCAGAGCGGGCGGTCTGCCGAGTTGCTCCCATACGGCCTGCGAAACGATAACCACGAAGGCCGCGCCGTCATGCATGGCGCTGGTATTGCCCGGTGTTAGCGTGCCGTCAGGTTGAAGAAACGGCAGGTGTTTTTGCAGCAATTCCATTGAGGGCTCCGTCAGACCGCCCTGATCGCGCGCTTCTTCCGCATTGGCGCGCAATGGGACGATTTCGCCGATGAACCGTCGCGCATCCCGAGCGGCCCGCGCCTTCATGTGAGATTTGACAGCCCATGCGTCCTGTTGATCTCTGGAGATACCCAGATTGCGCGACAGGTCTTCGCTGGCCTCGAAGTTGGAAGCCTCGTGATCCTCGGTTGCGCTACCGGGTTCAAAACTGATGAAATGCGGAAGCTGGTGAAGGCTGCGCGGCTTGGCAATCCGCCACGGCGCCGTCGATAGCGATTCCGCACCGCCCGCCACCACGACATCAGCTTCGCCCAGCTCGATCTGCCGGCATCCCGCCAGGATCGCGTCGAGGCCGGATGCACATTGCCGGTCGAGGGTTACAGCCGAAACACGTTCCGGCAGCCCCGCCGCCAGCGCGATCAATCGCGCAGGGTTGCCGCCTTGAAGGGCGTTACCGATGAAAAGTTCGTCGACGCGCTCGCCCGGCACCCCTGCGTCTTCCAGAGCGGCTGCGACCGTCGGCGCAGCGAGCTGGTCCAGCCGGCGGCTACCATGCAATCCGCCAACCCTACCGATCGCCGTCCGGCGAGCCGCTACGATATAAGAGGCCTTAATGTCTGCCATTGTGAGGAACAGTCCGCGAACCCATATACTGGTTCATAGAGTTTAACAGCGGCCTGCACGCTCTCCATGCGCCGCCGGAATTCAAGAAGGTTAAGGAAGGCCGTAAACGTCGCGAAAGTAAGGCGGTTTGCAGATCAATTGGATCAAGAGCCGCTGGCGCGAATGGGCGAGCCGTCACAATCCATGTATTTTGGCCCGCCGGCCTTCCCCGGTTAGGCTTGCGCACTGGATCGGCAACTTTGCACAAACGCGATAGTGTAACGTGGCCTGCATAATGTAGCCTCCCGCGATCTGGACGCTGGCTAACGAAATGAAGCGAGCCTCGGGAACGACAAATCCCCAGCCTTTCGCTCAAAGCCAGCCTTTCGCTCAAAGATTGCCGAGACAGGCGGCAATTGCGCGATATTGAAGACGCGACGTCAGCACTAACGCGACCATCGCGACGTGAACGAAGTGGCAGAAGATGGACAAGATGGACACCGCAGCGCCTGATATCACTTCCGACGACACCGGCGCAAAGCGGCTTGAAGCGACGCTGGAGCACGCCCGGTCTGCGTTCCAAGAGCGCAATCTGCGCTTTACCGACCTGCGCGAACAGGTTTTCACCGAGATCGCTTCCACGCATGGCTCCATCGGCGCTTACGAAATTCTCGAGCGGCTGTCGGAG
>CAYGRH010000162.1:4168-7718 GCA_964352165.1 uncultured Hyphomicrobiaceae bacterium
CTGTCGGAGAAAGGCACGCGGCTCGCGCCCATCTCGGTTTATCGCTCGATCGACGCCCTGATCGATGCCGGCGTCATCCACCGGTTGGAAAGCAAAAACGCTTATTTCGCCTGCCGCCGCCACGAGCATGGCAAAAAAGGCCGCCCGATCTTTTTGTCATGTGAACACTGTGGCGGAGTGACCGAAGTCGTCGCCCCAGAGATATTTGAAGGCATCAAGGAACGCGCCAGCGAGGCCGGCTTCGAGCCGCGGGTCAAATTCGTCGAAGTCTCCGGCACCTGCGAAAACTGCAAGAAGAAATAGTCCCGCATCGCCAACTCTACCCGTCTTCAAGGCCCGTAATAATGGGTGATGGATAGCTACCGCCGATGATGTCTGACCGTTTCGGCTGGGACGCGACGCCGCCGGTGAGCGCGCTGGCGCAGACCCCGATCATGCTTTAACAAGACAAGTCGAACAGTCAGTCTGCATAGCGCGGCGCAATCTACTCTGCCCGCCGCCGCTCTGCCCGCGTCCGATCCGGACGCAAGAGGCTGAAGTCCAGAACCGACCGCGAAGGCGGACCAGCACAATGGCGACATCTCCAGTCAGGGCTTTGCAAGGTGCGCCAGCCCCTCCGTCCGGCGACGGAAACGTTGAACCCATCAGCGAAGGTGCGGTAATCGCCAACCCAAGCCACGGCCACAGCCATGACCACGGTCACAGTCACGAACACGGCGAGTCTTGTGGGCATCACCTTGCAGCAAGCGACCCTTTTTCGAAAACAGCACTTCTGAGCGCGCGCGGTCTGTCGCTCAAGCGGACCGAACGCGTCATCCTGTCGGATGTCTCACTCGACATCGAACCCGGCGAAATCCTCACCCTCATCGGCCCTAACGGCGCAGGTAAGACGACGCTGGTTCGCCTCCTGCTCGGGCTGCGAAAGCCCGATGCAGGCTCGGTACGTCGCCGTCCTGGTTTGCGCGTCGGATACGCCCCGCAACGCTTCGATATCGATCAGGCGCTGCCCGTCAGCGCGGAACGCTTTCTAAAGCTGGGCACGCGCAGCGATTCCTCCGCCGTGAAAGCCACGCTTGAAAAAGTCGGCGCAGCCCATTGCATCGACCGTCCGATGGCAAAACTGTCAGGCGGCGAGCTGCAGCGCGTCGTGATCGCCAGGGCACTCCTGCGTAAACCCGATCTGCTCGTCCTCGACGAACCCGTTCGCGGCGTCGACTACGTCGGGGAAGCAGAACTCTACAACCTGATCGGCCGCTTGCGCGACGAGCGCGGTTTCGGCGTCGTCCTCGTCAGCCACGACCTTCACGTTGTGATGGCGGCCTCCGACCGGGTCATCTGCCTCAACCGCCACGTGTGCTGTTCGGGCGTGCCCAAGGCCGTTGCAAAGCACCCCGAGTATGCCCGCATGTTTGGAGCCGACGCCGCGCGCGCGTTTGCAGTCTACGAACACCACCACGACCACGCCCACGATCTTGCGGGCCGGCCGGTCGATGCCGGCACCGTTTTAAGTGACACTACAAGTGACACTACAAGTCACGGGGCGAGTGCCGATCCCGATGATCCGGTCAAAGCCACCCGATCGGCTCCACATAACACTTCGGAGCAGTGATCCGACCATGCCCGAACCCTTTCTCCTGCGCGCCATCGCAGCCGCCATCGGCCTTGCCATCATCGCAGCCCCCCTCGGCTGCGTCGTCGTGTGGAACCGCATGGCCTACTTCGGAGAAACCATCGCCCAGGCCGGCCTTATCGGCGTCGCCCTAGCGCTCGCATTACAAATCGACATCACCCTCGGCATCGTCGCGGTTGCAATTCTTGCCGGCTTGATCGTCCTCGGCCTCACACGCCAACGCCTCGTGCCGATCGATTCCGTTCTCGGGCTGATGCACTACGGCGCATTGTCCCTCGGCGTCATATCAGCGGCAAGCCTTGCAGGCCCATCGGTCGATCTCATGGGTTATCTGTTCGGTGATATTTTCGCCGTTGCTCCCGTCGATCTTTATTGGATCTACGGCGGTGGGATCGTCATTTTGGGTGCCATCATCCTGCTGTGGGAGCCTTTGTTGCGCCTCGCTGTCCACGATGAACTCGCAGCCGCCGAAGGCGTGCCGCGCGAAGCAATTCGCGCAGCCTTTGTGCTCTTGCTGGCTGTCACGATCGCATTCGCCATCAAGATCGTTGGCATTTTGCTGGTCATTGCCTTCCTGATCGTGCCAGCCGTCGCCGCTCGACCGTTTTCGCGCACTCCTGAAGTGATGGTGGCGCTGACGGCGCTGATCGCCATATTGGGCGTAGCTTTGGGCTTATTCGCATCGTGGGAGTTCGACGCACCGGGCGGCCCGGCTATTGTGCTCTGCATGGCGTGTCTGGCAGCGATGTCGGTATTGGCCGCCAGTTACCGCCGGTCAGAGGACTAGCTGGCGTAGAAGTCCCGGATTTAAGGCACTGGCGCTCGTACCTTGCGGCAGGCAAGTTAAAACGTCTGAATAACCAAGCCAAGCAGGTTTGGTTTCTATCGGATTTTGCAGAACACACACCCGGTTGTGGGCAGGGAAAGCGAAGCATGACGGCGACGACGACTGAAAAACCGGCCCCCGGCAACAGCGCGGCCCTCAGGACCGACATGACGCCGCCCGATCTCATCCAGCCGCGCCGCGAAAGCATCGGCGTGAAAGTCGGCAACGTCCTGGTCGGTGGCGGCGCGCCCGTCGTTGTCCAGTCGATGACCAACACCGATACCGCCGACCGCGACGGCACCATCAAACAAGTGGCAGCCCTGGCGCGCGCCGGATCCGAACTCGTGCGCATTACCGTCGACCGCGAGGAAGCCGCAAAGGAAGTCCCCTACATCCGCGAGGGTCTCGACAAACTCGGTGTCGAAGTCCCGCTCGTCGGCGACTTCCACTACATCGGCCACAAGCTTTTGACCGATCATCCCGCCTGCGCCGAAGCGCTTGCCAAATACCGCATCAATCCCGGCAACGTCGGCTTCAAGGACAAGAAGGACCGCCAGTTCTCTTCCATCATCGAGCTGGCGCTGAAATACGGCAAGCCCGTGCGCATCGGCGTCAACTGGGGCTCCCTCGATCAGGAATTGCTGACCCACCTGATGGATGAAAACGCCAAACAGACGAAGCCGGCCGATGCGCGCTCGGTGATGCACGAAGCCATCGTCCAGTCGGCATTGCTGTCGGTTGCCCGCGCCGAGGAACTGGGGCTTGGAGCCGACCGCATCATCATCTCGGCCAAGGTCTCGGCGGTGCAGGACTTGATCTCGGTCTACACCAAACTCGCCAAGCGCTGCCATCACGCTCTGCATCTGGGTTTGACCGAAGCCGGCATGGGCTCAAAGGGCATCGTCGCATCGTCCGCGGCCATGGGCGTATTGCTTCAGAATGGTATCGGCGACACCATCCGCTTTTCGCTGACACCCGAACCCGGTGGCGACCGAGCAGTCGAAGTTCGCGCCGCTCAGGAATTGCTGCAGACGATGGGCCTGCGCTCGTTCGTGCCCATCGTCGCAGCCTGCCCGGGCTGCGACGATGGGCAC
>CAYGRH010000163.1:0-6176 GCA_964352165.1 uncultured Hyphomicrobiaceae bacterium
GCCAACGCCGCAGCACAATCGCGGCGTAATTTCGCAGGCTGGAACTTCGTGACAGCCGCGTCGCGCAAGCCTTTTTTGTTGGGCATTTGGCGCGTGCGGCTTCGAATCGAAGTGGGGAACCCCGCTGACCGTTAAGACGGTGTTAACCGCTTGAAGGTTAACAAATTAGCAGGGTTAAGAGGTGCGTATCATGTCTCGACATTCAATTCTGCTTAAAACTCCGGGCCGCGAGGCTTCCGCAGCTTCAAGCGCGACGGTTCTAAAACCGGCCGGTTTTATCGTGGTCGGTCTGGCCGTTGCGGTCGCGGGGTGCAGTGCAAATATCGCGCGATTTGGTTCAGAGCCGTACGGCTTGAACAGCAGTGCGGACACCATCACGGGATCAAACCCGCGCCCGTCCAACGGTCTCAACACCACAACGCAAACTGCGATGGACGACCGCTCATATGGCGGTGGTTCAGGCCAGAGTCGCGGCTACAGCGTCAATAACGACGGCTATGGCAGAGGCTATGGCGACAGAGCAAACACCCAGAACAACGCCGATGATAGTTTTGGTCGCGGCAGCTATGCAAACGACAGCTACGGAAATCGCCCCAGCGGTTATTCGCCGGCTCGGAGCAACGCGCGCTCCGTCGAAGTTGCAGCCCTACAGCCGCCGCCGTCATCGAGCCTGCGCACGCAGCCTCCGCTGCGCCAGAAGACGGATTACGCGCCTGATGAGCCATCAAGCAGGACATATTCGGATCGTCAGCCGTCCTCCACGTATGGAAGCAGCGGTTCGTCAGGCCAGTCATCTGGCCAATCCATCACCGTCGAACGCGGCGACACGCTTTACGGTTTGTCGCGCCGTCATGGCGTCAGCGTTTCCGAACTGATGACGGAAAACGGGCTGACCTCATCAAATCTGCAGCCTGGCCAGACGCTCTACTTGCCGGGCGGTTCATCTGCGCGGAGCACACCGGCTCGCAGCACGCCGCCGCCAGCCTCGATACCTCCGCGCGAAGCAATCGCAGCAGCAAACCCGCCGTCCGACTGGACCGGCACGTACGAGGTTGCCTCAGGTGACTCGCTTTACGAGATCGCCAAGCGCTTTGGCGTTCGTTCCAGCGAACTTCAGACCAACAACGGCATCACCAACCCGCGCGCGATCCGTCCCGGTACGATCCTGAAGGTTCCAGGTGTCTCCGACACGGGGTCCAGCCGTGCAGCTTCACGAATCGCCGAAGCGCCACGCACCGAGCAGCCGCGTATTCTGGACGACGTGTCGTCGCCAGCGCGCCCAGCCATCATCAACGGTAATACCCGTGTCGCTGGTTTGTCACCCGGTGCGGCACTCGACCCTGACCGGGCTAAACCGGTGCAGACCATCAAGGTCACGCCGCCGGCGGCAAGCGCGCCGGAAGACACCGCCAAGGCCATGAGCAAACTGCGCTGGCCCGCACGCGGCAAGATCATCGACGGTTTCGGACCGCGCGCGGATGGCACGCACAATGACGGCGTGAACGTGTCACTGCCCATGGGTGCCGAAGTCCATGCCGCAGAAGACGGCGTGGTCGCTTATGCAGGCTCCGAACTGAAGGGCTACGGCAATCTCATTCTGGTCCGGCACGAAAACGGATGGGTCACAGCCTACGCGCATGCAGACAAGCTGTTGGTGAAGCGCGGCGATAAGATCACCCGCGGACAGGTCATTGCAAAAGCGGGCCGCACCGGCGGCGTAGATCAGCCTCAGTTGCACTTCGAGTTGCGGCAGGGCGCCAAACCGATCGATCCGCTGCCGTATCTCGAAGCGCTTTGAACGGACGGACTGTCCCGGTTGCCATCGAAGGTCTGATCACCAATGACATAAGCAAAAGGCCCGGCAGCATCGTAGCTGCCGGGCCTTTTCGTTTGCTCCAATCCAAGTGGCTCGTAGGTTCGTCAGTCCCCACCGGTGGAACTCAAAGCGACCGCATCAATTCCCGTCAATTCGGCAGCGTGCGCGAACTGCTCGTTGGCCCAGACAGATGGAGCCGATTGATCGGCGTCCGCCTGTCCAAAAAACTCATTGGCCGCGCCAATGGGATACTGCTTGCAAGTCTCAGTTCTGGTTCCAGAACGGCTGCATCAGCCCGCTGGGCTGCTTGTACTTGGTCTTTTTGTACTTCTTCGACTTCTTCTGTTTGTAGGGCTTGAACGGCTGAGGCTGGAAGCCAAACGACCAAGTCGGCCCAGAAGCAAAGATGTTGTTTTCCTGCTCGTAAAGCCGCTCTTCCGCGCGGCGTGCATGGCTCGGGGCTGCCAGCGCCAGACGCTTCATCTTGGCTTCATGCGCACGCGCCGGGTCGGAGCGCGCGATGACGTCAGCCGATACGCCATCAAGCGCCCGGCTGATCCGCTTGTCGTGTCCGTAGATGTCATCGAGCTGTGAAAGCTTCCCGTTCTCATCGGCCACGATCGTGAAATAGGCGTTGTGAACCATGATCGAACGGTCGAGATCAATGCGGTTGTTATCCTGCGCACGCCGGTCGAGGAAACTGTCGACGTCACTTGCTGTCATGGATTTGGCTTCGGCCATCACAACTTCAGCAAATCGCTGCGGGTCGCGCACGCGAATACAACCCGAGCTGCTCGTGCGCACTGTGTTCTTGAACAGGTGCTTGTCGGGAGTGTCGTGCATGTAGACCGCATGCTTGTTGGGGAACATGAACTTCATCCGCCCCAGTGGGTTCGACGATCCCGCACCCTGGATGATCGGGATCCGCGTGATGTCCGTCGTCGCCCAGTTATAGCGGCTAGGCGACACCGTCTTGCCGTTGATGGAAATGCGCATCCCGCGCCGGCGCAGAACGTCATGGTCGCCCGAAGCGAGCTTCGGCAACAACGACTTGATTTTGATCGAGCTGGGAATGCCCCATTCCGGCTTGAACACGACATTGGTCATCTCGCCGGAAAACACAGGCGTCTGCATGCTGGTCTTGCCAATGATGATCCGCTCGGAGTGGACGACCTCGCCGTTCTTCACGATCTCTGTCGTAAAGCTGGGCAGATTGTTCCAAACATGCAGATCTCCAAGTTCGCGCGGCATCCAGCGCCACTTTTCCATGTTGACCAGCAGGTCTTTTTCCGTAATCCGGCCTTTCCGCTTGGCGGTTTTCTTGCCGCGCGGATTGTTCAGGCGCGCGCGAACCTTGTTGTCAAAGGTCGTTTTCTTGCGCCAGCCCTGCGTCTTCATGAAGGCGTTCACGGCTTTGACGAGCGGGCGATCATAGACTTCTTCGTCGCCGTCGACCTCTTCAACACCAAGACGCGCGCGCAGGAGAGGGATCTGCTCATGGCTTTTGCCCGGATAAACCTTCGGACCCTTCTCCAGAATGATCTGTTTGGGCTGTTCAGGCTCGTCAGCCTTTTTCGCACCATCAGGGTAGCGCATGGCCAAGTAGGCCTTATGCAGAGCCCTGAATTGCCCGTGCTGCGGATGAAGCCCCTGCAGGACGCCAGCGGTATCGTCCAGGAACGACAGGTCCTTCAGCAAAGCGAGCGCATCGAAGGCCTGCGGCGACTGGTCAAACCACAAGCTTAGATCGGTTGGATCCATGCGACCGCCCGATGCATGCCAAGCATAGGTCAGAATAGCAAACGACAGCCCCGTTTCAGCGTGCGCTTGGGCCAGCGGAGAGGCGGCGACACTTGCCGACAGCGATGGGATTTCAAACGCAGAAGCATCAAGCCCCCAGTCACCGGCGCGGCGCAATTCAGAAATTACAGCCTGCGCTCGCGGGGACCAGCCCGTCGCCGTCACCCAGATAGCACCGTCGCTTTCACCGGCATAAAAGCTGCCGAGCGCATCCAGCCATCTCGTCGTTTGGGGATCAGAGGCTTTGGCCTTGCGATCGGTCAGATCCTGAAGGATCGCCAATGTGAGCGGATTCGTTTCGACAGCGACGATGGGCGAACCAGCCGTCGCAGACTCCGAAGCGCGTACATCGCCCGAAATCGAGGTTTCCGCGTGCGCTGGCATGATGCTGGCCGCAGCGAGTGCTGCAGCAACAACCGCGACGAACGCGCTACCCTTATGACGCATTACTCATGTCCTTTGCGTTAATACATCAGCAACCTTGTTGCCAATCTTAGATGCCATGGAAAGCCGATCTTGACCATGGAATGTCGCGGAAAATAGTTGCGCACTCGTGACGAAAGTCCTGATTTGACGCATATTTCACAAATAGTTTTACCGACTTGACAGGTCGTTGCCGAGCCGGCCGGCCAGATCCTGGATAAATTGCCATGCAACCCGGCCGGAGCGCGCACCTCTCGTATTGCTCCATTCCAGCGCTTCACGGCGCAGATCCTTCGCACCGATCTCAAGCCCGAAGTAATCGACATAGCCGCGTACCATTTCGAGGTACTGATCCTGCGAACCATTGTGAAATCCAAGCCAGAGCCCGAACCGGTCGGACAACGAGACCTTTTCTTCTACGGCCTCGGCAGGATTAATAGCCGTCGATCGTTCGTTCTCCATCATGTCGCGCGGCATGAGATGCCGGCGGTTCGACGTGGCGTAAAACACAACGTTGTCGGGGCGCCCTTCGATCCCTCCATCCAGCACGGCCTTAAGCGACTTGTAGGACGTATCGTCGTGATCGAAGGACAGATCGTCGCAAAACACGATGAAGCGGTAGGAGGCATCCCGCATGAACGCGAGACAGCGCGGCAGGGAATGAATGTCCTCGCGGTGGATTTCGATCAGTTTCAACCCATCTTTTTCCTTGGTGATGCCGGCGCTGGCGACTTCTGCGTGGGCGGCCTTGACCAGGGATGACTTCCCCATCCCGCGCGCGCCCCATAACAAGGCGTTATTTGCAGGCAATCCGCGCGCGAACCGTTCGGTGTTCGCAAGCAACTGGTTCGCGGAGAAGTCGAGCCCCTTTAATAGCGACAGCGGCACCCGGTTGACCTTGGCGACAGGCTGGAAGCGCGGCGGTTCGGAATGCCAAACGAAGGCTTCCGCGCTATCGAAATCCGGCGGCGGCGGCAAAGGCGGGTTCATGCGCTCAAGCGCGTCGGCAATGCGCTGCAATGGGTCGTGAGAATTGGCGTTCATGCCGGGCAACCTTCGAATCTTGAAGTTCTTGAAGAGTGGGCGGTGCGTGGGACGGGCGCAGCGGCCCTAAGGGCGGACTGGTAAAGGCAACTCCTGAAGTGACGGGCGTCGGGCCGTTCAGGAAAGCCTTGTTGCCCAAAGACCGTGGTCAGACCGCTCTATACCCGCCAACAAGATGATTTGGCAAAGCCGATTGGGCTAGGAAACCGGTCCAGCGCAAAGCCTGCGATAATGCCTTGCCATAAGAACCGCGGCAGCCGGAGGAAAACGCGAAGCCTCGTGGCAATACACCGCGGCAACACGCTATGTTTCATCAAGAAATCTAAGTTTATTGCGGGCCAGATCAACCCGGCAACGCCTCAATAAACCCCTCCACTCTTGACCGGCAACTGTGCCCGACCGCGATCTTGGCGCAATTGAAAAGAGGCAGACAGGGTCTATTGCCCGGTTGCATTGGCCGGGCGCGGCTCTATATTCCGGCCCAACTGAGGTGCCGGGCACGCAAAGCGTCCGCCGACTTACGGGATGAGGCGATCCGCTTCGACCTGGAAGGGGCGGGCGGACTGTTGTCTGGCGCTCTTTGCGTGTCCACGGCCTATCCAGCGGCGAAAAACCAAGAGAACCCTTTATGTTTATCACACCGGCCTACGCACAAGGCGCCTCGGGCGGCGATCCCTTCATCGGAATGATCGTACCGATGTTGCTGATGATCGTGATCTTTTACTTCCTGTTGATCCGCCCGCAGCAACAGCGCGCCAAGCAACACCGGGAAATGGTCGAAAAGATCAAGCGCGGCGACACGGTTGTGACCTCGGCCGGCTTCATCGGCAAGGTCATCAAGGTGCCAGCCGAAACCGACGAAGTCGAAGTCGAATTGAACGAGCAGATGCGCATCCGCGTCGTCAAATCCACTTTGATTGACGTTCGTGCAAAGGGCGAACCGGTCCGCGAGTCAAGCTGACGCAGCCAATCCACCGCAGCTAAGTCCGAATGCCGGAACGCCTTTAATCCGTGTGTTGCAGGTTGGCGCGGCAGCAGTTTGCATTCACATTTGGGTTCCGGCAACTGCGGGGCTCAGCCCCAGGCGCGTTCT
>CAYGRH010000163.1:6276-7700 GCA_964352165.1 uncultured Hyphomicrobiaceae bacterium
GGGATCTGGCATCGTTTATTGCCGACCAGTGCGCGGCATGGTTCAGGCACATGCGCTGAACTGATTTGACTAAACGCGCGCCGAAGCGGTGTTTCATTTCGTTTCCGGCGCTGGTCCGCGAAGACCGATATCAAAACGCCTCAACGGACCCGGCGCTAATTTCAATAAGAGGGCAGACCTCAATGCTTCACTTTTCACGCTGGAAGATCGCAGCCATCGCTGTGGTCGTACTCTGGGGTCTCATCGGCGCGCTACCCAACCTGCTGTCAAAGGATACGCTGGCAAGCTGGCCGGACTTCCTTCCCAAGCAGCAGCTCAGCCTGGGCCTTGACCTGCGCGGCGGCGCGCATCTGCTGTTGCAGATGGACGAAAAAGAGCTTCGCAAAGAGCAACTTGAAACCATTCGCGATGACGTGCGTAAGAAACTGCGCGATGCCAAGATCGGCTATACGGGCCTCGGCATTTCTAACGGTGGGGTGCAGATCACCCTGGTGAAGCCCGAAGATACCGACCGGGCGCTGGCTGAGTCGCGCGAATTGATCCAGCCGATCGGCAACGCAATGCTCGGCAGTTCAGGTGACGACATCGAAGTCACGAAGGTGGCCGACGGCCGCATCACCGTTAAGCCGACTGACCAGGGCATCACGGAGCGCACCTCGAATGCTGCGAGCGCGGCAATTGAAACGGTGCGCCGCCGCGTCGATGCCGTCGGTACAACCGAGCCCAACATCGTCCGCCAGGGCACAAACCGCATTCTGGTACAGGTGCCGGGTTTCGACGACACCAACCGCCTCAAGGAACTGATCGGTAAGACGGCCAAGCTGACCTTCCACGAAGTCCACCCCAACATCACAGCCGAGGAAGCCCGCCAGACGCGCGTTCCGATTGGCTACAAAATCTATCCTTCTACCGAAGACGAAAGTTACGAGTACGTCCTGAAGGAACGCCCGGTCGTTCAAGGCGAAGACCTGGTGGATTCGCAGCCCGGTTTTGACAGCCGAACGAACGAGCCCATCATCTCGTTCCGCTTCAACCAGCGCGGTGCGCGCGTGTTTGGCGACTTCACGGCAAAGAACGTCAACCGCCCGTTCGCCATCGTACTCGACAACCACGTGTTGTCGGCCCCCAACATCCGCGAGCCGATCCTTGGTGGCTCCGGTCAGATTTCCGGCGGCTTCAGCGTCAACGAGGCAAACGACCTGTCCGTTCAGCTTCGTTCCGGCGCACTGCCGACGCCGCTGACCATCGTCGAGGAGCGCACGGTCGGCGCATCGCTGGGCGCGGATTCGATCGAAGCAGGTGAAATCGCTGCCGTGGTCGCCGCTATAGCAGTCGCGGGCTTCATGATCTTCGCCTACGGCTTGTTCGGAGTGTTCTCGATCGTCGCCGTTCTGGTGAACCTCGTGCTCATCGTCGGTGTGATG
>CAYGRH010000164.1:0-7681 GCA_964352165.1 uncultured Hyphomicrobiaceae bacterium
GACCAAATCCGTTGATCGCCACTTTGACAGCCATGTTCATCTCCTGCGGAGGTTTCTTGTTGGGAAGGAATGTGATTTCGAAGGGCTTGCAGGACAAGGCGCGTACATGCGCCGCAGCCCTCGTCCAGGCGAGCCGTAAAGCGGCGCCATTAAGTTGTCCGCACCGCGTGGTGTCAATGCGCCTTGTGCCCTAATGATCAACACGCCTCACGAAATCGCCGCATAACTCCCGGTTGCTGTCACAATGCTGGTTGACGCTGGCGAGTGCTTCCATAACCCTAGGAGGCGATTCTGAAATCAGCCCGCGACATACGGTGAGGGATGAAGTCCCGCCGGTTAATCTTTAATTCTACGGATATTTCGATGGCCCAGCGGGACGCACATCAGGCAACAAAACGAAAGCCGCCCGCCAAGGCGCCTGCAAGGACGGCTGCCAAGTCGTCAGCCAAAACCTCAGCAAAATCTGATGCCAAGGCTGAGGCGCGTACTGAGCGTGCGGCTGCGGTTAAGGGCGTGCGGGAGGCCTCGAAGGCTACCAAGTCGAAGGCCGGGGACGCCGGGGAACTTACCGGCGCGATCGAGCGTCTAGAGGCGGAGGTCAGGAGCCTGCGTTCTGAGCGCGATAATCTGGCAAAACAGCTCGAGGCGGCGCGAGCCCAGATTTCCGAACTCGAATCAATGCAAACCGACGCTATCAACAGGATTGATTGGGTGATCGATTCCCTGCATAACCTTGTGGAGCAGAAGAACTGATTCGCGGGGGCGGCGGCGCGACATGCGGCGTTGATCAGGGCATAGATGGGGCAGGTTTCAGCGACGGTTAACGGGCGCACCTACCGGCTGAGCTGTGAAGACGGCCAGGAAGCCCGACTGCGCGAAATCGCCGATTACATTTCCGATAAAATGCGACTTGTGACCGCAGAGTTCGGCCAGGTGGGCGAGGACCGCCTGCTGCTGATGGCGGCCATCATGATTTCAGATGAATTGTTCGACCTTCGCGGCGAGGTGTCCGCAAACGCTGGCGCTGCGGCTTCGGCTTTGCGCAATGCTGCTGGTTCGTCTGACGGTGACTCCGGTGCTGCGGCTGAAGGTGTTTCCAAAAAGCGCCAAGCGTCCTGACTGATTTGGCATCAACCTCCAAATTTCCCCTGGCCGCGCGTTCTGGGAGCGGGTTGCCCGTTCCGAGGCGTTAAAGCCGGTTGGGGATCTGGTGGGGTAGCATGCGCATTGTCGTTGGATTTTCCAACGGTGCCCACTACATTAGCGGTTGCTGCGGGGCCCGTTAGGAACAAACGAATCTCCAGGGCCTATAAGATCAGCCAGGGAGCTGTCCCTGTTCGGGGTCGTGGCCCCTTACACACGGCGCCCACCTACTTTTTGTAGGGACCCGGCGAGATCAACTGTTCCGACGGCCTTCGCGGCGCTTCGACTATGATTCATGCTTTTTCGGTGCGACCCTCGCTACTCGGCTGTGGTCTTGCTGACTGCCGAGGAGACCACCGTGGCTGACACCCAAGACGATGTCGATGCCCTAAAATCGGCGCTGCGCGATAAGGCGAAAACGGTTCGAGCCGAGGCCTATGCGCGGGGTGGGGCAGAGGCGGCTGACAAGCTTGCCAAGATTGGATTGGGGTTTGCCGAGCCGGCAGCCGGTGCGACTGTTTCGGGCTTTTGGACGTTTCGCGATGAAATCGATGTTTCAAAGCTGCTGGGCACCCTGAACCGGGCAGGACATCCCACTGCGCTTCCCGTCATGAAGGGCAAGGGAAAGCCTTTGGTTTTCAAGTCCTGGGTGCCGGGCGATGAACTCGTTGAGGTCGTCTGGGGCATCATGGAGCCCTCGCCAGACAAGTCCGTTCTGATCCCAGACATCCTGCTGGTGCCGCTTCTTGCCTTCGATATGCGTGGCTACAGGCTCGGATATGGCGGCGGATTTTATGACCGCTCGCTAGCTGAAATCCGTGCGCATAAACCGGTTACGACGATTGGCGTCGCGTTTGACGCTCAAATGGTCGACGCCGTTCCGTTTAATGCGTATGACGAGCCCCTCGATTGGGTTCTGACGCCGTCAGGGCCGAGAAAATGCTCTGGCCGGTGAATGAGATTACTTTTTCTAGGTGACGTTGTCGGCCGTGCAGGCCGCAAAGCTGTCGTGTCCGCGCTGCCGGGCCTGCGGAAGCGCTACAAGCTCGATTTTGTCGTGGTGAATGGCGAAAACTCGGCTGGCGGGTTCGGGATCACCGAGAAGATCTACCTTGAACTGATCGATGCGGGCGCGGATGTGGTGACACTCGGCAACCATGCATTCGACCAGAAGGACACCCTCGTATACATCGAACGGCACGACAGGCTGATCCGCCCGATCAATTTCCCGCCGGGTACGCCTGGACGCGGTGCGGGCTTGTTCCAAGCCGCCAATGGGGCTGATGTGCTTGTCATGAATGTGATGGGGCGCGTTTTCATGGCTGATCTGGATTGTCCGTTCCGGGCGGTCGACCGTGAGTTGACGGCTTGCGCGCTGAAACAGGGTGCGGATGCGGTGCTGATTGATTTTCACGCCGAGGCGACGAGCGAGAAACAGGCGCTTGGTCATTTCGTCGACGGGCGGGCCAGCGTGGTCGTAGGTACGCATACGCATTCGCCTACGGCAGACGAGCGCGTGCTGGCGGGTGGCACGGCCTACATGTCGGACGCGGGCATGTGCGGAGACTATAACTCCGTGCTTGGCATGGATGCGCAGGAGCCGGTGAACCGTTTCATCACGCGCATTCCCAGCCAGCGTTTCGAGCCAGCCGACGGACCGGCGACGATCTCGGGACTGGCAGTCGACATCGACGACAAGACCGGACTGGCAACGGCTGCCGGGGCTCTCAGGATCGGAGGCGCGCTCAGTCCCATCGCGCCTGCATTCTGGGCAATCTGATCTGCCAGTGAGTTGCTAAATGGCGCCAAACATTGTCGGGTGGCCCGCCAAAATCCGTTATGGTGTCTGGCGCGCGCCTTGACCTTGCTCATCTCCGTCACGCATTAAGTGAGGCTGCGCCTGCTGTAGAAGCGTTGGCGACCCAACCGATTTCAAGCCACGAAGAGACCGAATATGGCCGGCCATTCACAGTTCAAGAACATCATGCATCGCAAGGGCAAGCAGGACGCTGCCCGCGCCAAGGCTTTCACCAAGCTCGCCCGTGAGATCACCGTTGCGGCGAAGAACGGCCTGCCGGACCCGGCGATGAACGCCAGTCTGCGGCTGGCGATCCAATCTGCGCGGGCTGAGAACATGCCCAAAGACAACATCGAGCGGGCCATCAAGAAGGCGCTGGGTTCGGATTCGGACAACTACGAAGCCGTTCGCTACGAAGGTTTTGGGCCGGGTGGCGTTGCTGTGCTCGTTGAAGCCCTGACGGACAATCGCAACCGCACGGGAAGTGCAGTGCGCGCTGCGTTCTCCAAGTACGGCGGCAACCTGGGGTCTACCGGATCGGTGGCCCACATGTTCAATCACGTTGGCGAGATCGTTTTCGCGGCCGACGCGGGATCGGCCGAAAAGGTTTTTGAAGCGGCCATCGAGGCAGGCGCTGAAGACGTGGTGTCTGATGAAGACGGCCATGTCGTCACTTGCGCCTTCGAAGACCTCGGCAGTGTTTCATCGGCGATGGAAGAGGCGCTGGGCGAGCCTAAGAGCGTTAAGCCGGTCTGGCGGCCGAACCTTTCGAGTGACGTCGATGAGGACAACGCGGAATCGATCATGAAGCTGATTTCGGTTCTCGAAGATGACGACGATGTGCAGAGCGTCTATGCGAACTTCGAAGTGTCGGACGAGATTTTGCAAAAGCTCACCGCCGCCTGATCTGCGTTCACCGCCAATAGGGCTTGTCGATCCGGACAATTTTGTTCTTCGGGCGCATCGCTCCGGGGGCAGAATGATTCAATTGTCACGGTGAACATCAGGAAATTTCAACAAGCATGAAGCATTCTGTGTGCTGCGTATCACAGATGGTCAGCAACGCTCATGCAACTCGGCTCGCCAAATTTCGACGCCTATGCGCGTAATCTGCGCCGCATCTACTGGATGGAGTTCATCGACAGGCAGATGCTGCAGTCCCGTGCGCGCGCTTTCAGAGCTTCGATCGTAACGCCTCCAATCGAAATCATCGGTGAGGGTGAACCACCCATTGAAGTCTGACGGGCGGCTTGCGCTTGTTTTGAGACAGCGATCTCCCGAAGAGATGCGGCAGCCAAGCGAATCATTTCGCGTGCTATGGACTGACGCCATGGCTGGACAACACATCACCCGCATCGTTGGAATTGATCCCGGACTGCGCCGCACGGGCTGGGGCGTGATCGAAAGCGATGGCGTGAGGCTGTCTTACGTTGCCTCCGGGCATATCTCCTCGACCGCGGATGAAGCGCTTTCGTATCGGCTTCGCGAGATCTACGAGGGGCTGAACGGCATTATCGCGTCGTTTTCTCCGCGTGAGGCGGCCGTCGAAGAGACCTTCGTGAACGACAATGCGCGGGCCACCCTCAAGCTTGGGCAGGCGCGCGGGATGGCGCTGCTGGCGCCGGCCATGAAGGGACTGGTTGTGGCGGAATATTCGCCGAACCTGATCAAGAAGTCGGTTGTCGGGGCGGGCCATGCCGACAAGAAGCAGATCCAGGCGATGATCGGGTTCCTGCTGCCCAAGGCGAAATTCAAGACCGCCGATGAGGCCGACGCGCTGGCGATTGCGATCTGTCACGCAAATCACCGGCTAAGCCCGCAGGCAATTGCCTTGCGAAAGCTGGCGAAGACGGGCTGAGATTTTCCCTAAAGTCGATGCGGTCAGTGGCGTCGCGATGCCGGTCAGCCCAGAAGGGCGCGAAGGACCTGCGGCACGCTGCTAGGTTCGGGAAAGGCGCGCGCCGTGGTGTGGATCTCGCCTGATTGATCCGCGATGGCCAGGATCGGCGTCGACATGTCGTGAAGGCCCGACTGTGCCAACCAAGCTCTGCGGTCCGTTGCGATCAGGGCGGTGTGCTCGCGCGAAAAATCGTCAGTGATTTCAAACTGCAAAGCCCACGACACGATGCGCTGGTGAAAAAAGCCCGCTTCGCCGATGACGGCGATGGCATAAAACCCAAGCGATTCGTCGGCGGCATAGGCGTCCTGCAATGCGGCGCGCCAGGAGCGGCAGACGACGAGGTGGTGGCGCTCGAAAGCGATGACAACGGCGTTCCTCTCGCCGGTGAAATCGTCGGGGACAGTGACTTCGAGACCGCTCAGGGTGCGGCCCGTGTGGCGTGGGATGCGCATCAAAGGTGCGGCCTCGTGCAATAATCCAAGTTCGAAATCTGATTCTTCACGCGGGATGGGACCATGATCGGCAAGCTTACGGGGAAGATTGACACTGTGGGCGAGAGTTTTCTGATCATCGATGTCGGGGGTGTTGGCTATGAAGTCCAGGCTTCGGCGCGAACTTTGCGCAATCTGGAGCTGGGTTCGACAGCCAGTCTAACCATCGACACGCATGTGAGAGAAGATGCGATACGGCTTTATGGCTTTTCGAGCGAATTGGAGCGCAGTTGGTTCCGCACGTTGCAGGGCGTTCAAGGGGTTGGCGCGAAGGTCGCGCTGGCCATTCTGGGCGTGCTTGGTTCGCAGGAGCTTGCCAACGCCATCGCATTGGGCGATTGGGCTGCCGTTGAGCAGGCGCCCGGTGTCGGCAAGAAGATCGCACAGCGCATTGTCTCGGAATTGAAAGACAAGGCGCCTGCACTGGCGGTCGCTGGTCTCGAGGTTCCAGCCGGGAAGGCGGGGATGGCCGGAAAAGCGGTTGGCGGGACAGCGCACGGTGGGGCAGCGGCAGAAGCAATCTCCGCGCTGACGAACCTCGGCTATCAGCCGGCGCATGCCAGTCAGGCGGTGGCTGTGGCGATGAAAGACCTGGGGGCTGAGGCCGATACGGCGCAGCTTATCCGCCGGGGTTTGAAGGAACTGGCGCGGTGAGGAAAGGGCCTGAAGCCCGGCATTTGAGCCATAAGGGGGAAACTTGGACAAAGTGAGCAATCTGCAACGGGCATTCTGGACGTTCCTTGCCTACACGCTGATCGGGCCGTTTCTGGCCGGGCTGGGCGTAGCGGCTGCCGTCATCCTCGCGCCGATCTTCCAGCTCAATCCGCTATTGCCGGTCGGGCTGCCGAATGCTGGCATTGCCGCTCTTCTTGCTTTCGTGTGGAGCGCTCTGCCGGCAGCGATTGCCGGGCTTGCCATGTTCATCCTCGTCTGGCGGACCGGGAGTTTCGGGGCGCTCAGTGCGGCTGCGGCAGGTGTTGCCGGTTTCGGCATCGCGCTTGCCTTTTCCAACATGCCCTACCGCGAGTACCTGGTTGCGCTGGCGTTCTTTGCAGCGCTTGTTTCGCTCGGCGTGCGCTATGCGCTGATGGCCGGAAATATCCTCAAGGACGGGGGCAAGGGGTGACGAACTCTCCGCGCGGCATCAGACGAACGGCGCTAGGCGTGTTTGCCTTCTTCGCGCTGCTCGGGCCTTTGATCGGTGGCAGCATATATGCCGCGCCTTTGCTGATAGCCGGGCTTGTGAATTCGGAGTGGAGCCTTGCTGCCATTCCAGAGATCGCGGCCAGCTTTTTGGGAATTTATCTTTTCGCGATGATGTTTGCCTATCTGATCGGCGGCGGACCAGCCTCGTTGTGTGGGCTGGTACTGGGTGTATTGGTCTTGAAAGGCGTGCGCATCACCTGGTTTTTGGCGGCCATCGTCGGTGCGGTCAGCACCGTGCCTGTGGTGTTGCTGCTTTACTTCCAGCCTTCGGTGTCGGCTTTGCCGGCACTGGCGATCAATATCCTGCGGTTTGGAATTCTGGGCGGCGTGTCTGCGCTTGCATGCCTCGCCGTTTTCAGGCGTTTTTCGTCGGGCGGCGGCGGTGGACTGGAACGTCGCCCAACTTGACGTCCCGTGCGAACAGATGCACCGATCATTGGTGGCGATCTGTGCAGCTTCAACTCGCCTTGAAATCTCGAAACCGGGATTGTCCTATAGGACTTGCTTAGCCATTAGCGACGGACCGACCAGCATTGAACCCATGACCGACCGGCTTGTGACATCGGAGCGATCCCAAAACGATCAGTTCGAGTCCTCGATCAGGCCGCAGGGGCTTGATGAGTTCATCGGCCAGGAGCAGGCGCGCGCCAACCTGAAGGTGTTCATACAGGCGGCCAAGGCGCGCGGCGATGCGCTCGACCACGTGCTGTTTGCCGGTCCGCCAGGGCTTGGCAAGACGACGCTGTCGCAGATCATGGCGAAGGAACTCGGCGTCGGGTTTCGCGCGACGTCGGGGCCGGTGATCTCGAAGGCTGGCGATCTGGCTGCCCTTTTGACAAACCTCGAAGACCGCGACGTGCTGTTCATCGACGAAATCCACCGGCTCAACCCGGCGGTGGAGGAGATCCTCTATCCGGCGATGGAGGATTTCCAGCTCGATCTGATTATCGGCGAGGGGCCGGCTGCGCGCTCGGTGCGTATCGATCTGGCGAAGTTCACGCTCGTCGGTGCGACGACGCGGGCAGGTCTCCTGACGACGCCGCTGCGGGACCGGTTCGGCATTCCCATCCGGCTCAACTTCTACACCATCGATGAACTGCATCTCGTCGTGGAGCGCGGTGCGCGGGTGCTGGGTGCGGCATT